>JBEVKW010000020.1:0-3795 GCA_040509495.1 Chitinophagaceae bacterium
ATCACTTTCCCTTTTGTTCATAGCCGAGAGGATATTCCTGTTGCCACCTTTGAGCTTGGTGAGTTTTTGCTTCTGCTTATCATAATAGTAATATGCATTGGCAGATTTGAAGGCTTTTTTACCATCCCTTACAGTTAGGCCCTCGTTCAGGTCTTCTATCTTTAACTGGTTTAACTTCATCAGCTGGCCTTTTGCATCGTCCAGCAGTACTTCATAATAAACCGACGGGCTTTTCTTGTCATATTGCTGGCTGTTGATAAACCTCACTGTAACTGTGGAATCTCCCTCGTTGATCACCAGGTCCAGTTCGACAGTGGGTTCAACCATCTCCAGTGAATCTTTTCCATTTAAAAATTGAATGGTTTGATAGAAGATATCGTACTTGAATTTAAAACCGCTGATCTTTCTTCCGTCAGCAGTATGCAGCAGCCCCGCAACCCAGTTTGGTTGCCAGAAGGGGCTTCCGACAACTTTCTGGCCATCGATGATCGCATAGGCGGCTCCGTCATAAAGCTGCCCGCGCCTGTTGACTTCATCATTGTTCCTGCTTGCGCCTTCGCCATAAAGATTTGCAGTAGATCTGATCACCACCTGTGCAACGATTTTTTTAGAAAAAAGTGCACAGCAGAACATGCACAGAAAAAAAGCTTTTCTCATGATTATAGAGTTGAGTTTGATTAAAGTCAGTGTGTGGGGAAGACCGAACTGAAAATACATAAAATCCACGAATCGCGGATGATCTGCTAATTCCCGCCGTGGATGAATCGGATCGATCGTTGGGAAATTCAGTATCAGCACTGGAAATGCAAACGCCATGCTGATCAGCATGGCGTTTGTACTTTATGATAGTCAAATCTGGTTACGCTAAGGGCCGGCGTCTCCATTCTTCGGCGCCATTCGCGCTTGAGTGGCATTTTGCGTTAGAAAGCTTTTTGATCTTCCGCAGGTAGTTTTGACTTGATAAATTCAACCTGCTCTTTCAGCCCGTTGTCCGACGGATTCGCTTTCGCAGCGGCGTCTTTTGCTGCAAGGATAGCTTTCAGAATCTGACCATTAAGGTAAGGGTCGGTTTGAGAACGAAGCGCAGCAGGAACTTCATCCCTGAATTTGGCGATTGCTTCAACTCCCTTTTTTACTTTCTCCGTATTTTTCATGGTAATGAGAAATGTCGCCAGGTCATTAACGATCCCGAAACGCTGTTGAAGACCTGCAGTTTCAAATTCTGCAAGCATTTCCTCGAACACAGTTTCGTCGCCGGATTTTGCAAATTCATTTTTGATAGCAGATTTCAATAAACCCTTTGAAGGTTTTGCATTCAGTTGTTTGGCAGTTGCGAGTGCAGCTACAGAATCAACACCGCCGAGTGCCGTCAACGCCCGGCCGGCAACTGTATAGGACGAGTCATTTACTGCTGATTTGAATAAAGGCAGATACTGTGCTTTTTTATAGGCGCCCAACGCACCAATTGCATTGGCCCGCACAAGTGAATACTTGTCTGATTTTGCGAGGCTGGCGAGATCTGCTTCAGCTGCAGTCTTTACCGGTTCTTTTTTCAGATCGAGCCTGTTGATGGCAAGAGAGCGAAGTCCTTCGTATGGGTCATTCAATGCTGTTCTCATTAATGCGACCGCTTTAGGGTCTGCCTGATTTCTTGCAGCGAACTCGATCGCTTCGCGACGGTCAACATAGTTCCCGGCATATTTATACTGATGAATAAAATTGTCCAGTGTCTTGTTGTCTTTCTTCACCCATAACATGATCTTGTCTCCATCCACATTTACCAGGTCAGGACGTTGCGTATAGCTAAAGCTGAACGTATCAGTTGCATTTGTTGTCCATACTTTGTAACGGGTTTTCTTTTCACCGTTGTACACGTCGATTGCTAGTGGGAGTGTGAAGATCTTGCCGGTCTTCTGTGTTTGCTTAACGATCACATTCACTTTTTTGGCCGCGTCATCATACACATAGTCGATCGTTACCACCGGGTGGCCGTTGCCGAAGTACCACTGGTTAAAGTACCAGTTCAGGTCACGGCCGGTTACTTCTTCAAATGCCAGGCGCAGTTGGTGGGCCTCGGCTGATTTGAATTTGTAAGTGGTCAGGTAGAGGTTCAGCGCTTTGAAGAAAGCAGAGTCTCCGATCTCATTGCGGAGCATATGCAAAATGCGTCCACCCTTGTTGTAGCTTACCGCATCAAACATATCTTCTTTGTCGCGGTAATGGAAGCGCACAAGATCAAGATCCTGGCTTCTGCTGTTCAGGTAGCCAACCATATCGTTGTAGTTCTGAGCAGCACCGGCGTCTTTTCCGTATTTGTATTCATCCCAAAGGGTTTCACTGTAGTTGGCAAATGATTCATTCAGCGTCAGGTTGCTCCAGCTTTCTGCGGTAACATAATCGCCGAACCACTGGTGGAACAGTTCGTGCGCAATGGTGCTTTCCCATTCGTTTCCATCGATCAGTTCGCGCGCATCCTGCTGTGCGCTTTCCTGGTGAATCGTAGCGGTTGTGTTTTCCATTGCCCCGGCAACATATTCGCGGCCGGTGATCTGTGAATATTTGATCCAGGGGAAGTCAACTCCTGTTATCTTAGAAAAGAAGGTCATCATTTCAGGAGTGTTGCCAAAGATCTTTTTAGCAACAGGTCCGAATTCTTTCTCTACATAATAATTGACTTCTTTTCCTTTCCATGAATCTTTTGTAACGGAGTATTCGCCAACTCCGAGAAAGAAAAGATAGGGAGAATGCGGGAGGTCCATTTTCCAGTAATCGCTTCTGGTGCCATCAGCATTTTTTTTCTGAGACATCAGTTTACCATTACTGAGTGTAACGTATTTATCGGGAACTGTAACAGTCAGTTCCTGGGTTGTTTTCTGTGATGTTTTATCGATAGTAGGGAACCAGGCTGAGCTTGATTCTGTTTCACCCTGCGTCCAGATCTGAGTAGGCTTATCTTTTTCTTCTCCTTTTGGATTGATAAAATACATGCCTTTTATACCAAGCATTGCATTACCGCCATATTTTTCTTCAAATTCATCAGGCTTTGCTATATAGTCGATGAAGATGACATATGATTCGCCGGACTTATAACTTTTATCGAGCTTGATTCGCAATTGCCAATCGTTGTAGTCATATTTCAGCGGAGTTTCTTTACCGTTCTTCAGTACGGCTACTTTTTTGAACTCCATACCCTTTGCGTCAAGTGTGAGGGAGTCAGTAGGGTAGAAGTACGGTTGCAGGGTGATCCATGCTTTACCGTAGAGATAGGATTTGCTGTAATCCGGCTTTACATCAAGTTTGGTATGTACGAGTTTATTGATCTTCGTCGCTGTTTCTCTGTAGACGGTTTTCCATGTAGTATCCTCCTGGGGTTGTTCCTGTTGGGCCAGTACGGCGAGACTGCAGGCCAGAAAAGGCAATAGCAAAGTTGTCTTCTTCATAGTTTTTTTTTGTAGAAAGGGCAAAAATAAATGATGGAGATGTTAATGAATGGAAAAATACAAGAGCGGTTTTGCCGGGCGGGCAAGGGCGCTGTTTTTCCGAGGGGGGCTCGGAGACTCCATTTACCTTTTGCCGGCGGGCAAAACGCTTTTTTTTTCGACGAAGGGTCGAAGTCTCTGATTACTTTTTTTGCCTTGATGCAAAAAAAGTAACAAAAAAAGATCAAGGCTGAGGAAAAAATGGCTAAAAATGGGAGGGTGTCACCTGCACAAAAAAAAACTCGCCGGTAAGGTATGTTAGTAGTCTGGCGTGCTGGCTCAGACAGTTTTTTTGTGCCTTCGCTTGCCTTCGGCG
>JBEVKW010000021.1:0-5397 GCA_040509495.1 Chitinophagaceae bacterium
GAATATCCACCGCTAGAACGTGAACGCTTTTGCCACCCGCTGATTTCGGTGACGTTCAGTCCCGCTTCACGTAACCAATTGGCTAGATCCGTCAACCAGATAGCCATTACTCGTCCGATTCATCAACCGCATCATCAGGGTCAACGTCCCCGAATTCGGGATCATGGTCGTCATCGGGGACATCATCGGGTGCCGCCGTTGGGGTAGGTGAATCAGTCATGCGTTGATTTCCTGTCTCATGTTTGCCAACCATTGCCGTACATCATTCAGTGCGGGGGTTTCGCTGATCACTGGTTCATCGCTGTTGCGTACCGATGTGATTCCCGCACCCGCATAAGCGGGGGCGGGTGTAGCCGCTACGTGCCCCACGTAGACCTGTACTCGACTCACGACATCATCGATCAGTTTGGGTTCCCTGATGTCCCTGAACGCAACAGACAACCCCGTATGGGATTCTGAGAGGATCGAACGAACCTTTGTGATGTTGTCCCCGTCGTACAACCGAAACGTTGCGTATGCCCCATCTTCCCGTGATTCGATCATCGTTGCGAAACCAACCAACCGTTCGAATGAATCGTTGTGGTCAATCAGTAGGGGAACGTTCATCCCCTTACCGCTACGTGCCTTAAATCCCTGTGCCATATTGGCAAGTGAATGGGTTAGGAACTGTTCACGGTACCGAATGACATCACCCGATTCATTCAGTTCCGCAACGTCAACCACTTCCCCATATGGAACGATGCACCCTTCCAACGTGCGACCATCGTCCCGCAATTGGAATTCAGCGGATCGAACGAATGACTGTTTGTTCACGGCACTGCCTTAAGGATGTCGTTTATGGGCTGGTCGTTACTGGCTAGCCACTTGTCTTTCAGCCTGATTTCATCAACCGTTCGTGCCCTATTCCCGTGTTCATCAACCAGGTTGAAATACGTTGCATCAATCTGGGATTGAGTTTGTGCATCGGGACGGTTGTATTCGTTCACGTTGAATTCGAACGATGTTCCCCGTGGCAATAGCCATGCAGACATCGCACGTTCAACCGCATTTGCCATAACCCGTAGGGTGGTACGCCAATGGAAATCCAAAAGGGATTGTGCATTTGCGTACGTCAACCCATCGGGTTGTGGCAATCCAACCAGGAATGGCGGTACCCCTAGTGCCGCTGCAATTCTGGTTTCATCGAAAACCCGTTGATCCAACAGCATCATTTCACGGGGTGATGTGGTCAACACATCTAGTTCTAGGGTCCCACTGAGTACCGCTGGTGCACCCCCACGTGATGCGGCACCCTTCATCCATGCTTCCTGTAGTTCCCTAGATTCGGTGCCGTTTAGCTTCCGTTGGGATTTCAGAATTGCCCATGGAATGCCACCCCTGGTTGCTAGTTCAGTCTCCATACGTTCCAGTGCACTGGCACTGATGATGGAGCGGGATGCCCATTGCAGTGGACCAATACCCCTAAGGTTCGTTGGGTATGACTGGTATTTGATATGGCAGATGTCCCGCCGATCCAACCGTTTCCCTGCAAGGGAATAGACAACCTCCCCGTCTACCCATTCGATGTTGACCAACTGGGGATTCAGCACTACGAATCGGGCGGGATATCCACCATTGGATTCAGCGAAACGACCAGTACACCACAGGATGATTTCACCCTGTGATTGGAACGTGTTGAATGCCTGTTTGGCAAACTCAGTCCAATCGGAATACATCTCAGGTTCAGGGTTATTCGACCAATCGGGGAGGGTAGTGACGTTCACACCCTTCACCCCGTAAATGGGGAAGCTAGCTAGCTGTCTGGTGTTCAGGTCAATGCATGTCCACAGTGTTGATACCAGCCGATTCGAATAGGTCCCGTTGTTCCACAGTGGTGTTTCCCACCCCGTAGGCCACCCCTGCCATGCCTGAACCTCAGGCATGATTCCAGACTGTTCTAGTGCCCCTGTGGGGTACATGGCGTGAACGTCACCGAAACCAGGGTCAACGTTGGGACCAACTGAACCGATTGGTTCATTGGTATTGGGGATTCCATCACGGGGAACGGCACGTGATCGATAGTCCCGAATGATAATCAGTTGATTATCTTCACCCATATGGGGGTGAATTGTCGCATCTGTTGACAAGGGTTGTCAATCGGTGATTTCCTGCAATTCATGGGAAATCGATATCAGGGTCATCTACGAACCCGTGAATATCGGGAATTCAAACGGTGGTTGCAATCGGAATGGGTCGAATGTCACGAACCCCATTGCCATAACCGTGCACTGACCCCCGACCATGATCCCCCCGTTTCATACTTCCCTGACCAACGGGATTGGGTTGGGATTTTGCGTCCCCATTGTCGGGATTGTTCAAACAGGCAATCGGCATCACTCAGATGGAACCGCCGAATGCCAATCGCATCTAGGGAATGGTGATGGAATCCATTGCAGCAAAACCCCGAATTGGTACCCCCCGAAACCCACGGTTGGATTCGTTGGGTTGGTACCTAGATGAAACGGCGGAACTGTTGGGATTCCACCCCCATGAATGGCAACGGTTGCTGAATGCGGTGAGTATGCAGATTGCCCCACGTGATGTTATTCATGAAGGGGTATCAACCATGAAGCTGAATGCACAACACGTAGGGTGCCTAGTGGGGAGGCAATCAGGGAAAACCGCATGGTCGGCGGCACGGGTTACCGCTCAGGCATTGCTACCGCATCGGCGGGACATAGCGCAGCAAATGGGGTTGCTACGCATCGCACCACAACACATTGCCTATACGGCACAACGGCGGATCAATGCGGTTGATCGATGGCGGGAACACATTGACTTCATGCAGAATTCGGACGTTTCCACATACATTGATGACATTCGGCTAGGGGTTGGCACCGAATGTCTCACGTTTGTGAACGGTTCCACCTATCGACCATTGACACCAAATAAGAATGGGGCACGGGGTGCCACATTGGATTTGATCATCGTGGATGAAGCACTAGCACACCCATTGTGGTTGCTAGGTGTGTTACGACCAACCATGTCCCAACGTCATTCGGCACCAGGTTGTATCGGTTCTCAGTTCGTTGTGATTTCGAATGCTGGTAATGAGGATTCCGAACTACTGAACCATTTACAGGAATTGGGGCATGAAGCGGTACGCCATTCGAACGATTCGCGAGTGTGGTTGGAATGGTCCATGGCACCAGGTGCCGACCCAGTGGCACAAAACACCTGGTCAGACACCATGCCAACGCTGAACCAGCCCAACGGGATCAGTCTGGACTACATAAGGGAGGAATGCGAAACGATGAAATTGGATGATTTCATGCGTGAGTACCTGTGCGTACGAATCCCTAAGTCTGATCAGTCGCTGTTCGATTTCGAACGGTGGAAGGAACTGAGGCGTGACGACATCTATGTAATCGGGGACCTGGTAATCGCAATCGACATCACACCCGATCGGCAACGTGCGTCGATAGTCGCTGCATCACGTAACGGGAATTACATTCCAGTGGAAGTGATCGAATCAAAGGAAGGGGTTGAATGGCTGGTTGATAGGACGGTTGAAATCGCTGAAAGGCATTCGTGTCCTGTCATCGTTGACACTGGTGGACCAGCCGCAGCCATGCATTTGATCCTAGAACAACGGGGGATTGAAGTCATCCCATTCGCGGCTAAAGATGTCGCTATTTCGGCGGCATGTTTCTATGACAACGTGCGGAACGGCACTATAGCACATCTAAATGACTACCGACTAAACGATGCCGTTCGGTCAGTTGTCAAGCGACCAATCGGGGAACGATGGGCATATGCGCGAAAAGGGAACGTGGATATCAGTCCATTAGTGGCAGCTAGTTTCGCTGTTTGGGGTATTGATTCGGGGAACGTCGATAAACCCACGATATATAGCTAGTCCCCGAATGCCTCGACTAAATGATATAGTCGATTAAAAGACTAAAACAATTGATTAAATCAAAAAGTCGAGCGTTTTCGTAAAAAAGTCCCCGACACGAAGTGTCGCCCGTTTGTATTTTTTTAAAAAAAATCCGCAATACCAATGGGTATATGATTAATTGGGGACGGGTTTAGTCGCACCATATACCCAATGATTGCAGTCCACGCAAACCATAGGGGTTAATGGGCGGGTGTATTCAGACCCTTACGAATGGACATGAAGATAGGGGTCAGTAGTTCGATGTCACCTAGCACATTCATACTGGCAGTATTCATGCGGGTGAACAGGTCAATCAGTCCATCCATATCCTCATTGGTGCCATCGATAAACACCAGGTCACTAAGGAAGTCACCCAATGATTCGTACAGACTGAACGATAGGTCCATCAGTCTGGCACGCAACACGGGATCGGTTAGGTACTCAGTGGTTGTCATCATGGTCCAATTCACCATTCGATGTGGGGGGTATATACTCACCGCATGAAGTACAGTAGCCAACGGGGGAGGAGATTGTGCCATCTACCAGGGACGATGCACAGTAGCAACGGTCGGGGATCATCAATGGCAGCAATCGACCGAACGAATTACGGTGAATGGGTAGGGCATCAACCACCGACTGACGGCATGACGTACACAACCCACCCATGGCAATGGGGATGATCAACCCACAGTGTTCGCATGTATCCATCAATACCCCCTGATTATGCGGGATCATTAGGGGGTGACAGTACATCGAATATGGTTAGTTGTCCATCAGGAATACCAGCCTTCAAACGTTCAAAGCATGATTCACAACGGAAGGTGTAGTGCCTATCAGCATGAATCAGTTGGTTGATTGCCTGAGACTTACCCCTACGTTTGCAGGGAACCCAACCTGTAGACAGTTGCCACGTACCGAATCCCTCAGTATCAACGTACGCACCACAACCCGCACAGTTACTAACACGTGATGCGGGGACAACCTTTCCATCAATGATCATTGGGGTATTCTTTCGTATGTCGGGAAAGTTCACGGCGGATACGTTGATTACTTGCACTGATATCGGATCTATGACGTTCACGGTAGGCATCTAGTGCACCAATGAGGAACACCAATCCATAGCCACCAACCACAATGGCAACCACCAATCCCTGTCCACCAGTCATGTCCCCGCCCCTGGGACCCTGGGACCCACCGTGACTACGTCACGGGTGGTGTTACCCAGTGGGCAATGGGGGGTGTTACCCGCTGTTACCCGCACGTGTTACCCCCTGCTAGATGGCTGTTTTCGACCAAATGGATGGGGGTGTTACCCAGGGTGTTACCCCGTTGGGGTGTTACCCGCCCCCGAAAGTGGCATCTACCAGGGGTTTTGTCATTCGAGCTCGCTGGTGTTACCCCCGCTGTTACCCGCCATTGGTATGAATTCATCGATTGCCCCCCGTTCATTTCGGTACTTCACGGCATCGGCTAACACC
>JBEVKW010000022.1:0-6858 GCA_040509495.1 Chitinophagaceae bacterium
GCGCGTAGCCTTGATCTTTTTTTGTTACTTTTTTTGCATCAAGGCAAAAAAAGTAAACAGAGTCTCCGAGGTTCTCACCTCGAAACCCTAATAAGCTCTTGCCCGCTCCCGGCGGTGTATAACAGCCCACTCCCCCTCTTTCCAAAAAAAATCCCCCGGAAAATACTTCCGGGGGACTCCAATATCTATTTTGTAAAGGATCAAAATCCTTTCTCTTCTTCCGATTTATATTTCGCGAGTTGCTCGCAGCTACCAGCTGAATCATCATCCACCATGATATAATAGGTCGGTAATTTGGCGTTGATCCATTTATTCAGGGCTTCAGCCTTTTTTTGTTCAAGCGCGCCGTGAGCGATCTTACTGTAATCATCCCGCATATTCATGCGGTGTGGTTCTGAGCGTGATTTCAGGTATACGATACGCACGCCTTTCTTGGCTTGCTCATCGCTGAATACGGTAGGAACTGAATAGTCGCCAACATTCATATTCCTGATCGCACCAACCATATCTTTATCCAGCTGATCGATGGTTACATAAGGAGAACCGTCATTATTCAGGATAAAGGCTCCCTGGTATTTCGCAGCATCACCTTCACTGAATTTCTTCGCAGCTTCATTGAAACTGATCGTACCCGCGATGATCTTTGTGCGGATCGAGTCCAATTTTGCTTTGGCGAGGTTGACTTCTTCGTCGGTGATCGGAGGTGTACGGAGGATATGTCGAACGATCGCATCGTCACCGGAGCGTTTAACCATTTGAATGATGTGATATCCGAACTTACCTTTTACCGGGGCGGAGATCTCTCCATCTTTCAAACGGAAGGCGGTGGAAAGAAACACGGGATCCCAGGTCTTTTCATTCCTGTTGAGCTGATACTGGCCGCCACGGTCTTTACTACCCGGGTCTTCCGAATAACGCTGTGCCAATTGCTCGAAAGTCACCTGCTTTGATTCAACCTGTCGCTTATAGTTATTCATTTCGGAAATGATATAGCCTTCAAGGTCGCGGGAAGCTTTAGGATAGATTGCGATCTGTCCAGCTTCCAATTCTGATTCAAAGAAGGGAAGGCTATCTTTCGGGATCCTGTCAAAGAAAGCTTTGACTTCGTTTGGTGTGATCTTAACGCCACCAACGATCTTTTGCTGCATGGCTTCCGCCAGTTTTCTTTCTTTTACTGATTCGCGGGCATCGTCTTTGATCTGGTAGATTGTTTTACCAGCATATTCTTCCAATGCTTCGCGGGTTCCCAGTTGAGAAACGAAGTAGCGGACCCGCTGATCGAGTTCTGCTTCCACTTCTTCATCTGTTACGGGCAGCGAATCTTTTTCAGCCTGCAGCATCAGCACTTTTGATACAAGCGCCTGCTCCATCAGGATGCATTCCGCGTTATCGGGAACGGTACCACCCTGGCGCTTCGCATCTTCGATGGAATTACGGATATCAGAGTGAAGGATGATCCGGTCACCAACTACCGCAACGATCTTATCTACTACCGCCTTACGAGGCTGCGCTTTTGCCGCCAATGCCCCCGCAAACAGCAGGCAGATAACAGCCAATATTCTTTTTGTGTACAGCATGAACCAAAAATAGTTTACCCTTCCGGCAGTCGGAGGGCATTTAACAAAATGTTACAGTTGCAAGTAAAAAGTCAAAAGTAAAAATTAAAAAATTCAGGCCGGTGAAGGCATTTCCCGCCTTTCAGACTCTATTTTTTAATTTTTACTTTTGACTTTTATTTATTAAAGCGTTCTCTTAACTTCCTCTTCCTCATACGCTTCCACCACGTCACCCACCTTAACATCACTATAGTTCTTGATGGTCAGACCGCATTCCATGCCTGCCTGAACGTCTTTCACGTCGTCTTTGAAGCGTTTCAGCGAAGCCAGTTCTGCAACTGCACCTTCGCCTACAGGGTATACCACGATACCGTCGCGGATCAGGCGGATCTTCGAATCACGTTTGATCTTACCATCGCGCACATAACAACCGGCAACGGTAGCCTTATCGAATTTGAATACGTCACGTACTTCAACGTTTGCCACGATCTTCTCCTGAACTTTTGGTTCCAACATACCTTCCATCGCACTGCGGATCTCATCGATCGCGGTGTAGATGATAGAGTAAAGTTTGATCTCCACCCCTTCGTTTTCTGCAAGCCTGTTAGCCTGAACAGAAGGACGAACGTTAAAGCCGAGGATCACGGCATCTGAAGCGGTTGCGAGTACCACATCACTTTCAGAGATCTGACCTACACCTTTCAGGAGTACGCGGACCGCGATCTCTTCGGTGGAGAGTTTCTGCAATGAGTCACTCAGGGCTTCTACCGAACCATCCACGTCACCTTTGATGATCACGTTCAGTTCTTTGAAGTTTCCGAGTGCCAGACGACGACCGATCTCATCGAGTGTGATATGTTTTTTCGCACGCATGCCCTGTTCGCGAAGGATCTGGGCACGGCGGTTGGCGATCTCTTTAGCTTCTGCTTCGTCTGCGTATACTTTGAATTTCTCACCAGCCTGGGGAGCACCGTTCAGACCGAGGATCACAGCCGGAGCTGATGGACCTGCGGCGTCTTCCCGTTTGTTACGTTCGTTGAACATCGCTTTCACACGTCCGTAATGCTGACCGCTCACTACCAGGTCGCCGGCGCGCAGCGTACCATTCTCTACGAGAAGGGTTGCCACATAACCACGGCCTTTATCGAGAGAGGCTTCGATGATGGTACCGGTACCTTCCCTGTTCGGGTTTGCTTTCAGATCAAGCAGTTCCGCTTCGAGGAGGATCTTTTCCAGAAGCTTGTCAATATTGAGACCTTTTTTCGCAGCGATCTCCTGGCTCTGGAATTTACCACCCCATTCTTCAACGAGGATATTCATCTGGGAGAGCTGCTCGTATATTTTTTGCGGGTTCGCACCGTCTTTATCGATCTTGTTGACTGCAAAGATCATCGGAACGCCTGCTGCCTGTGCGTGACTGATCGCCTCACGGGTTTGTGGCATCACCGCATCATCCGCCGCCACAACGATCACGGCAATATCGGTTACTTTGGCACCACGGGCACGCATCGCGGTAAACGCTTCGTGACCAGGAGTATCCAGGAACGTGATCTCTTTACCGTTTGGCAATGATACCTGGTAAGCACCAATGTGCTGGGTGATACCACCTGCCTCACCGGCTACCACGTTTGCGCTACGGATATAATCGAGCAATGAAGTTTTACCGTGGTCAACGTGACCCATGATCGTAACGATCGGTGAGCGCGACTGAAGGTCTTCTTCATTATCGATCTCCTCTTCTTCTTCCATTTCGGCTTGTTTTTCCATGTTGATGAATTCAACATCGAAACCGAATTCGCTCGCCACCAGCTCAATTACTTCTGCATCAAGGCGCTGGTTAATAGACACCATGATACCGAGGCTCATACATTTACTGATCACTTCCGCAAAACTTACGTCCATCAGGTTAGCCAGTTCGCTCACACTGATAAACTCTGTTACCTGCAGTTTGTTATCGTCGCCCATTCCGCCTGCGGCATCAGCCATTTCCTGGCGTTTCTCCCGGCGCATTTTGGACTTCATGTTCTTGCCTCTGCCACCGCCGCCGGTGAGTTTGGCCTGTGTTTCCTGTATTTTTCTTTGGATCTCTTTCTCGTCAATCTGTCTGTCATCGCCACGGCGACTGATGGTAGGCCGGTTACCGGTACGGTTGCCACCTTGCTGAGGGCCACCCTGTCTTCCGCCGCCGCCTTGCTGGCCACCGCGATTGAATCCGCCGCCGCCCTGCTGACCGCCGCGGTTGAATCCGCCGCCACCTTGCTGACCACCACGATTAAAGTGACCGCCACCTTGTTGCTGGCCACCACCCTGCTGCTGACCTTGCTGGCCACCACCGGTAGTGTTGTCTCTTTTCTCGATCGGGATGCGCTTGCGTTTGCGTTTTTCGTCTTTTTTAGGACGTGTATCATTGTCGACAGGCAGGTCGATCTTACCGAGGATCTTTGGACCTTCGATCTTGTCAGCCCTGATATTGGTGATCACAGTCGGAGCGTCCTCTTCCACAGCAGGCTTTTCTTCCTGTTGCGCTGCTACCTGAGGCGTCGCTTCTTCTTTCCTGATCTCCACTACAGGAGGTTGTTCAACCGCTTTTTCCGCTTTTTCCTCTTTCTTCTCTTCTTTCCTCTCCTCCTGCACTACAGGTTTTTCAGGTTCAACCGGTACAGGTTTTTCTTCTGCAACGGGAGCTGCTTCTTCCTGCTCAGCTTCGCCTTTTTTCTTGATAACTTTCTTAGGGCGTGTTGATGAGTCGATTGTTGAGAGATCGATTTTATCGATGATCTTAGGCGAAACAATTTCCGGTGCCTCGATCTTAATCACTTCTTCTTCTTTCTCTTTAGGCTGTTCAACTTCCTGAGGTTTAGCAGGCTCTTCCACTTCCACCACTGGAGGTGGCGGTGGCGGAGGTGCGACAACTGCAGGCTCTTCCTTTTTAACTACAACTGGTTTCTTCTCTTCTTTTTTGAAGTTGATCTCTTCCTCTTCTTTCTTCTTTTTCGCCTCGGCCTGTGCACCTTTTGGCAGGTCCACCTGGTCGCTCTTCATTTTTGCCGCCTTGTCGCCCTGGAATTCCTGCTGCAACGCGCGGTACATGTCTTCCGTCAGCTTGGACGTAGACTTCAGGTCGTCTTTGGGAAATCCTTTACCAACCAGGAAATCGACTAATGTTTCCTGGCCAACGTTGAATTCCTTGGCGGCCGCTAATACTCTTGGAAGTTTTAATTCTGCCATTAAGTGTTTTATAAATTTCTAATTCCAAGTAAAAAGTAAAAATGCAAAAGTAAAAATTAAACACCACGGTTAGCGGATGATCTTGCGTTATGGACGCTATTTTTACTTTTTACTTTTGACTTTTGACTTTTTTTGATATTACTTTTTACTTTTTCTACTCTTTTTCAAACTCAGCCTGCAGAACTTTCCTCACATCCGCGATCGTTTCTTTTTCAAGATCGGTGCGGCGTTCGAGTTCTTCGGCTGTGAGGTTGAGGACGCTGCGGGCTGTATCGCAACCAACGCGTTTCAGTTCCTCGATCACCCATGTTTCAATTTCATCGCTGAATTCTTCGAGATCCACGTCAAATTCTTCGACTCCTGCTTCAGAATCGCGGTAAACATCGAGTTCAAAGCCGGTGAGTTCACAAGCCAGTTTGATGTTAACACCGCGGCGTCCGATTGCCAGGGATACCTGGTCTGGTTGCAGATATACACTTGCGTGTTTTTTATCATTGTCCAGGTCCATGCTGGTGATCTTGGCCGGAGTAAGTGAGCGTTGAATAAGCAACTGGATATTGCTTGTCCAGTTGATCACGTCGATATTTTCATTTTTCAGTTCGCGAACGATACCATGGATCCTGCTTCCCTTCATACCCACGCAGGCGCCCACCGGGTCGATCCTGTCGTCATAAGACTCTACTGCCACTTTTGCTCTTTCACCCGGATCGCGCACGATCTTTTTGATCACGATAAGGCCGTCGAAAATTTCGGGCACTTCTATCTCCAATAATTTAGCCAGAAACTCAGGTGCTGTGCGGGAAAGGATAATAACCGGGTTATTATTCTTCATGTCAACTTTTTTCACAACAGCCCGGATATTCTCTCCTTTTTTGAAGTAATCCTGAGGGATCTGCTCGCTTTTAGGAAGGATCAGTTCGTTGCTTTCTTCGTCCAGCAGGAGGATTTCTTTTTTCCATACCTGGTACACTTCAGCGCTGATGATCTCTCCGATCTTATCACCATATTTTTTAGCCAGTACATTCTTTTTAAGGTCACTGATACGGCTTGCCAGTGTTTGTTTGGCCGCCAGGATCGCTCTTCTGCCGAAGTCGTACAGGTCAATTTCCTGGAACAATTCCTCCCCTACTTCAAAGTCAGGTTCTATTTTGGTAGCTTCTGAGTATGCAACCTGTGCCAGCGGATCTTCTACCTGCCCATCTTCAACGATCATCCGGTGACGCACGATCTCAAGGTCACCCTTCTCAGCATTCACGATAACATCAAAGTTTTCATCACTGCCGTACTTTTTGCGAAGCAGGGTTTTGAAAACGTCCTCCACCACTTTCATCATCGTGGGACGGTCAATGTTTTCCGCATCCTTAAACTCCTGGAATGCTTCTATAAGATTGATACTTGCCATAGAACTGAGTTTGTAATTCGCTGCTCACCATTGCTGGCTTCGCTCGCGGTTAAATTTGAATTTTGAACTTTGTCGTTTTGTTTAAAATTTGATTTGAACTTTTGTTGCCTTGATCGTCGAAAAAGGAATGGCATGCTGCACCAGCTCTTTCTTCTTGCCTTTCCCTGTTTCTTCTTCAATGACAATTTCTTCGTCCGAAGTGCTGATCAGCTTTCCTTCTTTTTTTGAACCATCTATTAACACCACTTCCACGAACCGTCCGATATTTTTCACGTACTGGCGGTGTTTCTTCAGTGGCTCGTCGAGACCCGGAGAAGATACCTCCAGTGAGAAATCACCTCCCGGGAAGATACTTTCTTCCTCTAACTGCTTGTATAAGGCCCGGTTGATCTGAATAAGCCGGTCAATACTCATCCCCAGGTCCGAATCCAGGAAGATCTTTACATTATTCGTTGGCTTGATCCTGATCTCTACCAGAAAAACATCTTTTTCTTCAGCGATCAGCGCATTTGTTTTTTGTTCGAGAATTGATATGTATCCTTCTGTGCTCATAGTATCGTTGACCGTTGTCCGTTGACCGGTGACTTATGCTAACTCTGGAAGGAGTTTTTTGCCCGGACAACCGTGAACGATTATGATAATATAATAAGGGAACGACTCCGTTACCGTCTT
>JBEVKW010000023.1:0-14801 GCA_040509495.1 Chitinophagaceae bacterium
GAGAACGCAAAGATATTCTCTGCGCTCTCTGCGGTTTCTTTGCGTCCTCTGCGATACTCCCTACGCCATGCCGGAGCTACTATATTCTTTAAGTAAAATTCAAATTACAGACGATAAATCACTGTAAGGCAGAAAAGAACGACCAGCTCACGATCATTATTGCCGCGGCGTCTGTGTTCGCCAAGATATAATTGCGTATTGATTTATTAGTGGCTACAAGATACTCCTTCACCGTAAGTGGTGAGATCCCAAGTATCTCTGCAGCCTGCTTATACGTATGTCCATTTATTTTGACCAGTTCATAGACCCGTCTTTGCTGAGGGGAAAGCTGCTTCATCGCCTGTTGCAGGAAAACATGGTGCTGCTTATCCTGCAAAGCATCTTCAATATGCTCGTAATGCTGCTGCGCGAATGCCCGAAATCTTTCTAAGAGCTGTGCATCACGCTTGAGGGTCCTGTAAAAATCATACACCAGATTTTGCCCGATGCGGTAGATATATCCCTGGAAATTTTCTGTGATTGCTTTGTGCTGGCGTTGCTGCCAGAGGCGGGTGAAGAGTTCCTGCACGATCTCCTCGGCCTGTACCTGGTCTTTTACCATTCGCAGGATATTGACGTAAAGTTTAGGCCCATAATGCCCATACAGAACAGTAAAAGCCTGTTCATCGCCTTGCTGCATTCTGGTAATCAACCACTTTTCATTATGTAAGCCTTCCGGTCGCACGATCGCTGCTAATCAGTTAGAGTAAAAATTAATCGAAAAGTAATGAAAAACTCTCAATTTGAACACAAGGTTATAGATGACCGGAACCACCGGCATCACTAGTTGTCCGTTGACCGTTGGCTGTTATCCGGATTAAAGGCGGTCAACGGATAACGAACTTCTGAAGATATGGTGCCGTCCTGCTGTCCGGAGCAGCGGCTACCTGTTCCGGCGTACCGGCCACAACAAGTTGCCCGCCTTTGTCGCCAGCTCCAGGTCCGATCTCCATCACCCAGTCGGCACCGGCGATCACCCGCATATTATGTTCCACCACGATCACTGTATTGCCCGCATCCACCAGCTTATGCAATTGCTTCATGAGTTTTTCAACATCAAAGGGATGCAGGCCGGTTGTTGGCTCATCCAGCACATACAGGGTATTCCCCTTCCCTGCCCGCTGCAACTCAGTAGCCAGTTTGATGCGCTGGGCCTCACCGCCTGACAGTTCAGTAGCGGGCTGGCCGAGCCGCAGGTAACCAAGTCCCACTTCGATGAGTATCTTCAATGAGCGACTGACAGCCTCTTCTTCCTGGAAAAATGCGGCAGCATCATTCACCGTCATGTCCAGCACCTGCGCGATATTCTTTTCCCGGTAAGTGACTTCGAGGGTTTTGCTGGTATAGCGCGAACCATGACAAACCGGGCAGGGCGTGTATACACTTGGTAAAAAAAGGAGTTCCACCATTACAAAACCTTCGCCCTGGCAATTCGGGCAGCGACCTTTAGGAAGATTGAAGGAAAAGTAACCTGCATCATACTTCCTTTGCTTAGCAAGTTTTGTGGCCGCGAATATTTTCCGGACGTGATCGAAAAGACCCGTATATGTCGCAAGGTTCGAACGCGGCGTTCTGCCGATCGCTTTCTGATCAACCTGTATCAGTCGGGTGACCTGCTCCATACCCGCTTTGATGAGGCCGCTTTCTGTCTGCACGGGCTTTTCCTCCCACTCTGCCCCGCTGTCTTCTTTTTCTTTGACCATCTCCTGACCGAGTGCTGCCGATACGAGTTCAACCAGCGCCTGGCTGACAAGGCTTGACTTTCCTGACCCGGAGATCCCGGTTACTGCCGTAAACACACCGAGGGGAAAATCGATCGCCAGCCCGTGAAGGTTATTCCGGGTGATATCTTCCAGCCTGAGCCAGCCTCCCGGCTGGCGGTGATATGACCGTACAGAGGATTGCTCCTGCAAATAATTCTTTGTAAGCGACGCTTTCACTTTATGAAGCCCCTCCAGCTTCCCGCTGTACAGGATCTCTCCCCCCAATTGTCCGGCAAGCGGTCCAACATCCACGATCCAGTCGGCATGTTTGATCACCGCCAGATCATGCTCTACAATAAAAAGTGAATTCCCGGCCGCTTTCAGCATATCCAGGGTTTCAAGCAACGCCTCCGTATCTGAGGGATGAAGACCGGCGGAAGGTTCATCCAGTACATATACCACTCCAAAGAGATTTGCACGGACCTGTGTAGCGAGACGCATGCGCTGCAATTCCCCGGGCGACAGGGTCGGTGTACTCCGGTCGAGCGAGAGATAGCCCAGTCCCAGCCGCAGTAAGACACGCAATCTTGCCACCATGTCTTCACCAACACGCAATATCACCTGGTGCTGCTGCTCATCCTGGAACGGCTGCCCGAGGGCGTCCGTCAGCAAGGCGTGTAATTCTTCCAGCGGCAATGCACTGATCTCTGCGATATCGTAACCCCTGAAGGTGACAGAGAGTGCTTCTTTTTTTAATCGTTTGCCATTGCAAACCGGGCAGTCGGACGCTACCATATACTGCTGAGCCCTTTTTTTCAGCATGGCGCTTTGTGAATTCGCAAAGGTTTGCAATACGTGTTTACGCGCACTGGTAAATGTGCCTTTATAACTTGGCGGCACTTTCAGTTTGATCGCCTGTTTGACTTCTTTATGGGAAAAACCTGCATAAACGGGCACGACCGGCTGCTCATCCGTGAACAGGATCCATTCACGGTCTTTCTTCGGCAGATGGCGCCAGGGTGTATCCACCTCATACCCCAACGTGATGAGAATATCACGGAGGTTCTGACCATGCCACGCGGTAGGCCAGGCAGCAACAGCTCTTTCCCGGATAGTGAGTGTATCGTCGGGAACCATTGACTGCTCGGTCACATCATAAATACGCCCCAGGCCATGGCATCTGGGGCACGCGCCTTCCGGCGTATTGGGTGAAAACGATTCCGCGTATAAGATCGGTTGATTCTTTGGATAGTCGCCTGCCCGCGAATACAACATACGCAGGAGATTGGAAATGGTTGTTACGCTTCCAAGTGTCGACCTGTTGGTTGCCGCACCACGCTGTTGCTGTAAAGCCACCGCAGGTGGCAACCCGGTGATCTCGTCTACCTGAGGAACAGTCAGTTGATGGAACAACCGGCGCGCATACGGCGAAACTGATTCCAGGTAGCGCCGCTGTGCTTCCGCATATAAAGTCCCAAATGCCAGCGATGATTTTCCTGAACCGGAAATGCCGGTAAAAACCACCATTGCATCCCGGGGTATTGATAAATGGATGTTCTTCAGATTATGTTCACGTGCCCCTTTGATTTCTACAAAACCCGTATAGTCTTTTTTATGCTGCATGCAGAGAAATATTCAACAATTATGCCCGCAGGCAAGGTAATACAGCTTTTGTAACTTTGGCGCAATGGGTAATTACACTGTAAAATCTGTGGACCAGCTGGCTGATCTCGAAATAGACGTTATCCTGGTGAACTGGAATGTGAAAGAATGGCTACCGATGAATGCATCCATGTTCAGAAAAACGTTCAGGCAATCTGTATTTCATTTCCTCAGTGATCCAAATGGAAACATCCTGAGCCTTGCGCGCGTAAATAATGATTTCCCTTTGCAAATACAGGATAAGATCTACCAGTTCGCCGAATTCGTAGGGTTTGTTTCCGTTGAAAAACAAAAAGGGCACGGGAGTTCATTGCTGCAGGAAATTTCCAGGGAGGCGAAGCGCCAGGGCACACAACTGATCGGGTTTTGCGAGAGACAACTACGAACATTTTATACCAGAAACGGCATGGACCTGTTAACAGGTAAAGCCCGTTCCATCTTCGAGCAGACGAATGGCGAATGGACGCCTTCAACGGATGACGATATAATCGTACTGAATCTATCTGAACAAAACAGGAAGTTATTGAACGGTTTGGGAGAGCAATGCCGGGCTTACTTTATTTCCTTTCATGAATAAACGTTTCTGCCCTTTTACCTTTCAATCACGCTATCCTGCGGCAGTGGTATCTTCATTCCCGGGTGCTGATGCAAGGTATGCAAGCCGCCATTGGTCCTGCAGATAACGATGACTGTCCATCTGTGCGGAGATCATTTCTTCACTACCTTCTTCCCTTTTTCATAATAGTCCGTCGAACTCAATACGCCTTCTTTATATTTTTTATAAAACCCGTGAAATTCTCCCTGTTTGATCATGGTCTCTTCAATGAGTACACCTTCATTATATTGTCTGAACAATCCATTTCCGAGTCCGTCCTTCATGGGTCCTTCCAGCACTAACCGCCCTTTCTCGTCAAATCTTTTAGCAACGCCATTCACCGGGATAATGGCACGGAGCTTTCCATCATCAAAGTTTTGTCTCCACGTTTCTGTCAGCGCACCTTCGCGATAGGTCACACTGCTGACCAGTTTCCCCTCCTTATCAAATTCCTGGAACACGCCATCATAAATGAACTCACCTTTGCGCTCTATGAATCGTTCCGTACTTTTTGAACTGTCTTTTTTCGACCCCTTTTGTACGTACAAATATTGACCACTGCGGTAAGCACGGATAAAACTTTCAGCTTTGGGTGACAATGGAGCAACCGGCGCCTCGCGGCTATCATAGTATAATATGCCCGGCTGAAATCCATAAGTGCCTTTGTCGATACGGTTAAGAATATCTGCGGCCACCTCCACCATGGCAGAACTGAGAGACACAAAATGATGATATATCTTCATATTCTTATCTGCAAACAGGAATAACGGAGTCGTTGTCCCATTCCACAGGTGACGATCAGCCAGGGTATCATCGCTAACCAGGTTCATGAATTTATTCCAGTCGCGCTTTTCTTTGTTTCCTTTTATATACTCTTCGAGGCTTTTTGTTTCCGGTTTGGATGAACTGGTATGTTTAAGAAGAAGCGTGACTACATTGTAGCGGTCGCCAAAACCAGTTGCCGCCATTGAGTCAACCTGCCTCGCACATGCTGAGCAGAACGTAAACCAGGTATAGATAAGGGTTGGCTTGTCCGGATAAGGACGGTTGTTGCGGATGTAATCAGCCAGCTTGAACTTATTTCCGTTTCCGTCCTGCACGGGCATATCGGGAATCTCGTTAAGGCTTATACGCGGCCCGTAATAGGAAGGATCTCCTTTCCCTATTAACTGAGCGCGGGACGAAACAGCGAATACACAAAAGAACACAGGCAGTAAAAACAGCTTTCTCATAAACGGACATATTGTGGCTTCGCAAGAAAGGGCAAAAAACAGACTTCCACAATACCCATTAATAGGTCTTTTATCCTCTTTTTAAGCACTTTTTCCCGAACAGGATACAAATGGCATGAAAATTTATTCCAGTAACCTGTGTTCAGCGAACTTCATGCTGAGCTATAAAAGCTTCTCTGGAATGATGCAAGAAAAAACCGTATTGATCTGTGATGACGACCCAGCCATACTGGATGTTCTTCAGCGACTCTTTCAACCGCATTGTCACGTGATCGCAGAACCCGATAGTCAACGCGTGATTGAATGGGTGGAAAAACACAAACCGGATGTATTGCTGGTCGATCTTTGGATGCCTTACCTTTCGGGCGACCAGATGATCCGTTTACTGAAGAAAAATAAGGCAGCAGCAAAGCTCCGCATCGTGGCCATTTCAGCAAATCCCAATGGTGAACGTGTAGCGCTTGGCGCAGGGGCCGATCACTTCTTTGCCAAACCATTTGACGTGAATGAGCTGCTGGCATCTGTAACAACGATGATGGAATAAAAAAAGAAAAGCCTGCCGGCGCCGGGAATTCACCGGCGCCGGCAGGCCACAACTGATGCAGATTTTCGGCCTGTGCATTTTACAGCTGTGCGGATACTATGTTATCCTCACAACAGGCCTTCATCTCAATTCATGCGATATTACCGTGAAGACTACCTGGCGGCCGTCGCTTCCAGTTCTACCGACAGCGTTTCAAACAAGGTCTTTACTTCCATGAAAGTAATGGCTGTCTGGATCTGATGCCTGGCGATCCATTCCTGCAACACAGGGAAATGGGGCCACAGAGCCTCCGCCGATGTGGTATAGATGGTGAGCCGCACGATGTCTCCACAACCGTAACCTGCTTTACTGATAACGACCTCCAGGTTTGCGATAGCTAATTGTAATTGCGTGAGCATTTCCGCATCGCTGGATGTTCCATCAGCGTGAACAGCAGCCTGGCCTGAGATATATAACGTACTGGTTGCATTCTTTACTTCAACAGCCTGTACATAACTGCGGTCATCCTGCCATTTCCATGGATTGATCATTGCCTTTTCCATAATCATAAATTTACTGACGCCGGGCGTCGTGTTATAATGAGTGATTGATCATGCAAAGCTGCTGCGGCCATGCAGTAAAAACTGTGATATTTATCACTATTAACCGTTATCGCTGGCGCGACAATCGGCTTAAGGTCTCGCGGGAAACACCCAGGTAAGAAGCCAGCAATGTTTTGGAAATGCGCTGCACGAGAGACGGATATCTTTCGAGAAACCAATCGTAGCGCATTTTTGCATCAGCCATCAGAAAGGAAAGGATCCGGTGCTGAGAGGCAATATGGCCGCCATTCGCTTTCGCAAGAAAGAAATGCTCCATCTTCGGACAATGGGCACATATCGCCTGGTAACCATCCAGCGAGAGCTTCAGTACGACGGTATCTTCGAGGCAATGCAACCCCATTGTAGCCTGTCGTTGATGAAGGAATGCCCCAAAATCAGTTTCCCACCAGTCGTCCATTGCAAACGACAGGATGTGTTCATTGCCGTCATCATCGATATAAACCAGCATGGTCAAACCGGATACAATAA
Organism: Chitinophagaceae bacterium; assembly: GCA_040509495.1. Classification (GTDB taxonomy): domain Bacteria; phylum Bacteroidota; class Bacteroidia; order Chitinophagales; family Chitinophagaceae; genus Terrimonas_A. The sequence goes on from JBEVKW010000023.1 coordinate 6,846, forward strand.
AATAGACAAAGGGGACACGTTCCTGCGGACGGAAAATATATTCCTTCCTTTGAAAATGTTGCGGCGTAAAGCAGGAAGATACAAAGCTGAACTCTTCATCTGTCAGTACGATAACTTTTTCAATATGTTTCCGAAGAACGTCCAAAGGGATTATTTGTCGTGAAGAATTTATTCAGGATGAAGATTCCTGCAAATATAAATGCTTCTGCGGGCCTTCCCGTCAAACAAACAGTGCAGCTGCAACCTCAGTTGATCTTCTTCCAACCACTGTTGATCGCACACTCCGGTCATTTCGGTTATAGAATGGCATTTCCCAACCCCTTCTGCTGTAGTTTCCTGTTTTAAAATACTTCTTGATGACCCAGATCCGTAAGACACGTTTGCATTCCCTGATCTTTTGTACGATGATAGGATTTGTTACCGCCTTCGCAGTAATCAGGACTCAAAAATCCAATACGCCGCCACCCGTGGTGCAATTTGTACATTCTCCACTTGGAGATTATCTGTACCTGCTTTTCAACAGGAAAACCCTCAGCGATCATCCTGATATCGACAGCCTCGCAGGCATCCGTGATCTGGCAACACTGGAGGAACTGATCGCCTTGCCGGAGATCGTAATCTCTCTTCAGATCAACACTTATGCAGAGATCTATCCTGTACTGGACCGCTTTTACAAAAATGCGCGATCAACTACGCTGCATGATCCATTTCCCAAAAAACTTGGATTCGGAGAGCAACTCCCTTCCTATGATACAATACTTGCACTGATCAAAGCCGGCGAGCCCCATTTCAACCGCTTTGACAGCTTATGGCAGCAGCTGATACTTCCAGCGATCATCCTTCAAACAAATACATGGAAAAAACAGCTCACCGACCTGCGCGTGCTGGAGAATTATCAGCGACTGACCAGGTTAACGCTGAAAACGGACACCCTGCAGATAGGTGCGCTTGCCTATCACCTGGCCGGCAGTGCAAACTATCATCCAACCGGTATTTATACATCCTTATTTAAAACGCCCAATCTTCCCTGGGTGATCGGCCATGAAGGAACTCACCTGCTGCTGACAGGTCCGGCCGGGATGAACTGGATGCAATCGCCCCGTGTTGCGAAGCTCACAAAACTTGCAACACTACGCGAAACCTCTTTATATGAACTGGAAGAAGCGATGTGCCATTTCATGCAGGCACAATTATCAAAAAGCTGTGGTACCAAACCTGCAGATTTTCCCATCGCAAGCCGCTACGAAAAAGGAATGCTACAGGAACTGCTTGTTTATTGGGAAACGAACTGGCCGCAATATCTGGCGGGAAAAACAACGATCATCGATTTCATGATCCAGGGCGGAGAAGTCGTTTGGAAGCAGCAACGATAAATCACGTCATGTATAAACTTGAACTTAATGAACCATTACTGGCGGGATGCATAGTTGCAGACCACGCATTCCTCACTTTTTTCGCCACACTGCATCAAATACTGGCGCTGTAATAAAATCCTTTTGATCAAGCTGAAGATCGTCCAGCAACTGATCATACAGGCTGAATTCACCCTGCACAGGGTTTTCTGTAGATAAGAATACTTTTTGGTCAGGAGTAACTTCGATCTGCCGCACCGCCTTTCCGTCTTGAAAGTGTACATAGAACAGGATATTTTCCTCGGCCCAGTACTTTTTAATAAAGACTTCCTGCATGGATAAATAAGGTTTGGATGAGATAAATCGAAGTATGGCCTCTCAATTTACGCTGAAAACGGTGCCAGCCGGCAAAATCCGGCATCACCATTTTAGATGAGTGCAAAAGAGGTCAGCATTAGGTATACAGATAAGAGAAACCTGAACGTGCGGGCAGCAGACAAACGCCTTTATCGGAAACAGCAGAAGCATTCCCGTCTCTACCCGAAGAGTATGTAAGCGTTAAAGATCAATGTGGCAGGCCGAGTGATTTTCTATACGTTCTTGCCATAGTAGAAAGTATAAATCTCTTTGGCAGTAACTTCATGAACCGGCTTCCATTCCGGTTCAGCGCACCAGGGATGTAAAAAAGTTTCCGGCATTTCAATGACTGGATACCTTCAGCTGCTGCCTGTGCCACCGGCATCAGCCATTTTTTCAAGCCCCCGAACTTTTCGTCCTGCGTCATTTCTGTTTCAATCCCGCTCGGGGCGAATACAGTCAGTGAAAGATTTTTGTTGGTCAGTTCCTGCGACAATGCCAGCATAAAATTTGTAATAAAGGCCTTGCTGCCGCTATATAAAGCCTGATAGGGAACCGGGTATAATGTTGCCATGCTGGTAACGGTCATAACGCCTCCTTCCCTGCCGTTTTCCTCAAAATATTTTACCAGGTGGGTGGCCATACGGACTACACCAGTGACATTGGTTTGTATCAAGCGTTCAAAATCTGTGTCAGTAATATTTTTATGTTCTCCGAAATAAGTTATGCCTGCATTCAGGATCGCGGCATATAGTTCCTGCCCTTGTATACTTTCGTTGATGATCCTGTCCACATCCGCAGTGATAGCAATATCCGCCACCACTATCTTCACCTGAACGCCTGTATTTTTGATAAGTTCTGCCCTGAGCTGCTCGAGCCGGTCGGCGCGGCGCGCTGTGATAATAAGATTCGCGCCTTCTTTTGAAGCAAGCTGCAAAGCCATTTCCTGTCCTAAACCGGATGATGCACCGGTTATCAACACCCATTTATTCTTAAAATTCAATGATCGCATCCGCCAAAGCTAATTAAAAAGAAATTATCCTCCTGGACGGCCCGGCGAAGGGCTTCACGGACGGAAGTCAACAGCTGGCCGGTGAGTAATTTGGCGCATCGTGTGAGCTGACAAACCCCCGGTTGGAGCAATTTCCGGTATGGGAAATGGTAGAATACGTTCCGGGTTTCCCAACAATCAACTCTTCATTTTTTCAGCATCAAACGGATCTATAATTTTGCACTGAAAACAGGGGACAAAAATCAATACCTCTCTCACCCTATTTTAAATAACAAAACACCTGATGGAAACGGTACAGATCTCCAAAGTAACAGCAGCAGAACTCAGCGAGCTGGAATTGATCAGCAAGCAAACATTCCTCGAAACCTTCGCGCACCTCAACAGTGAAAAGAACATGAGCCAGTATCTGGATGAAAGTTTCTCGCAAAGCAACCTTGCGCTTGAAATAGCCGACGAAAATTCCGCGTTCTATTTTGCAAGATCGGGCGGCCAGCTGATGGGCTATCTTAAAGTAAATACAGGAGCCGCACAAACCGAGTTACTGGATATTGACGCTCTCGAGATCGAGCGCATTTATGTATCGAAAGATCACCAGGGAAAAAAAATAGGACAGCTATTCTTCAACCATGCAATGGATCTCGCTAAGAAAAAAGACGTTTCCTATGTTTGGCTTGGTGTATGGGAACACAACACGAATGCGATCAGTTTCTATGAGAAGAATGGATTTGCAGCATTCAGCTCGCACGTGTTCAAATTGGGAGATGATGAGCAAACGGATATTATGATGAAGAAAGCATTGAAGTGAACGGCAAAATCATGACCTGGTTTAGGAAAAGCCTGGCCACCCGAATATTTAAACTTCATGAAATGACTTTCTTCCGTCTACCCGGAACATCCGCCCGGCTTGCCAGCTTGAGTCTGGAAGGACGGAAGAAAGTCATCAATTTCATCACGACATCATCCTGGCCGACACTACCATTCAGAACAAGGATCGTTGAATGCTAATTGGTCTGTTCTATTTCAATTACAATCCCGGTGAAATATCCACCGCTTCCCTGGTAATCGGGTTGCAATGTCCCTCCTCCTCTCAGCCAGCGCGTACCGGCATGATTCATTACCGGGAATTCGATCTCGATCCGTTCACCGGTTTTCATCACTGAATTCAGTTTATTCATTACATCGGGGCGGAAGTCGTCCCTTATCTGCTGCATGCACCTGTCATAAGACAGCGGTTCCTGCCGGTCAAACCCGAACAGTTCCCGGAATCTTTCTGATCCCTGGAAAGCAAGCGTTTGGGTATGAACTGAAAAAGTGCCCATCTTGGCGGCTTCCACGGCAAGCCGTAAACGTTCTTCGGCCTGTTGAATTTGCTGTCGTGACCCTACAGATTCCGTTACATCTTCAGCGGACTCGAGAATACCCGTTACGGTCTCATTTTCCCAAAGGGGTGTGTAAGTCACATTATAATACCCCTGGAAGGTCTTCCCATCACGAATGAACCTGACAGGTTCTTCTTTAAGACGCTGCTCTTTACCGGTCTTAAAAGCTTCATCGATCACTTCCAGTATCGGCTGGCCTTTTAATTCGGGCATTATATCCATCAATGGTTTTCCTTTGATGGAATCATCTTTCCCCAGCATCTGTAACATGGCCTGATTAACCTCTTCAAATATGAGGTCACTGCCGCGTAAGATGAGCATGGCGACTGGTGAAGAATCAATCACCCGGTGGGTGCGTAACCTGCTTTCCTCCACGGCATTGACCGCCAGTTCCAGCTTTGCATGATGTTCCTGCAGCTGATCATTCTGTGCTTTAAGCTCCTCGTTGAGCATCAGCGTCTCTTGCTCACGCTGCGCCGAATTTCGGTGAAGGGTGATTGCTTCCGTTACTTCGATCGATGTCTGCAGGATGCAGTAAGTATGTCCTTCCGCATCCAGCACGGGAAAATAAACCAGGTCGAACAGTGCAGGGGACGTCATCCCATCTACCTGCATGGCGATATTCTCGATCGTCTTTGCTTCGCCGCTTCTCCACACCGCTTGTAACAAATTTGTGTACACATGGTCTTTCAGATCAGGAAGCGCCTCCAGCAATGGCTGGCCGATAATTTCAGGGGCTTTCCCAAACAGCCGGACGAACTGCTCGTTGGCAAATTGAAAATAAAATTGCTCACCGGTGAATATGGCGGTAGCATCTTTACTTTTCGCGAAGATGTCAAGCAACTGCTCTTCCGAAAAATGTTGATTAGATAATTTGGTTTGCACAGTAACGTTTAGCTGATGAAATTGCAATTTTATCACCAATCATTCAATGGGTACACTTGCGGATATTTATCACTTATCGGGAGGAAACCTTTACTCATCTTACCCGTAACGGATCAATGGGGTCACTATACAGGACCCGTATTATTCCACAGAAAAAACTTTTCGGAGTACCGATCGAGGGACGATGGCTGAGGGACGATGGCCGATGACCGATGGCCGATGGCCGAGGACGAGGACGAGGACGAGATACAAATCTATTATCCGTAATAGTCTGTACCCGTTATCGGCAATAGCGTCAATCTAAATACGGCACTCGGCCATCGGCCATCGGCCATCGGTCATCGGCCATCGCTTCTCCCGCTGCTCACTCATCTGCCCGGCCGACCGTTCATAACGATGCACTATTATGGGTATTGATTGATCGTGATCAGGCATACGCCGGTTTTTCTTTACTCTACATTTGCGCCTCTTAAATAAACTACCTTATGAAACAATTGATGGGTCTGGCTTTGGCCGGGCTGTGTAGCGTTGGCTTTTTTGAAGCTGAAGCACAAACCGAATCACGTACGTATGCAAATTTCCAGGGCGGCCACAGAACAGGCTTATACGCCCTTGGCCTTGAAACAGTTTTTGGAAGCATTGCCGATGCAAACCTTGCAACCGACAGTGATCCCAAAACATTCTCCTTACCGGTTATTCCCGCAGGTCTCGCCGGGATAGCCTCTGTTACACAATTCTTGGGCTTTACCAGTGATGGATCACTGAACACTGCAAGGTCGATCAGTGCCGGCGTTCCCGTCACCATCAAGATGAGTCTTCCGCAAAGCCTGCTTGGGGTGGCCGATGCCGTGGAAGTGGGTGTATATACCGGCCTCCAGGCAGTTGCTGCTGAGATCCCGCCACTTCTTGGAACAGGAACGGGCCATGCCGCAGGATACAACGCCACTTCCATGACCAGGCTGTATGGTGGAGCTTCTCTCGTCAATCTTTTAAATGGCGCAGGCGAGCTGGAACTTACGACGACGCCGTCTCAATCTTATGAAGGTGTTTACGTAAAGCTGAGTGGGGAATTACTATCACTCGCTTTGAGTATGCAGGTGTACGATGGATATATAATGGAAAGCAATAGCATTCCATGTTCTTCACAGGGCAACGCGATCGATGTATTATCAGGCGTCAGGGGAAATGGCCTGGTCAATCTTTTATCCGCAACCGGCACTGTTTTCCAGCCATGGGATGCCGTGGATCAGGGAGCCAATCATCTCAATACCTATGCAACCATCAGCACCGGCGCACAGGTATTGAGTGAAGTATTTGAAACAGTTGTATTCAATACAAAGTCGAAACCGGGCGACTCCCTGCAGCTTGTGATCAGCGACCCCGGATCCGGCCTGCTTGATCTGAACCTGCTGGCTGCGCTACAACTCAAAACTTTTAACGGCTCTGTTGCCGGAACCGTCATCGGCACCGCATATGCCGGATTATCCTTACGCCTGTTATCGGCATCATCCAACAGGTATCTGCTCAGCATCCCGATGGCCAATGCGTTTGATCGGGTAGAGATCTCCCTTGGCGGCGTGGCAAGTGTATTGAGTACGTTAAGAATATACGATGTAGTAAGACGCTTCCCCACCCCTGTCGTTACCTCCAATAACGGTACCCGACTGGCAGATACCATAACGGTATACAGGAACACTCCGTTACAACTTAGCGCTACTTCTGCTGATCCCATCAGTTGGTATAGTGCAGGCGGTGCCTGGTTAGGCGATGGCAATACATATAATATCCCGTCAGTAACGGCTGATGGTTATTACACCGCTACCTCTTTTCGTTACGGATGCTCACAAAACTCTTCCAGTTACTGCGTATACATTAAGGTGATAGACCATATAACGTTGCCCGTCCGTGAATTGCATCTTTCCGGAATAAAGGGAGTGAACGCATCACGGTACAATGGACTGCAAAAGGCGAAGACCAGGTAAGCTATTACACATTACAGAAAAATATCGGCACCGCTGGCTTTGTTGATATCGCTAACATTTTCGCCATCGGCAACAGCAGTGAAGCGAACTACGAATTCCCCGACAAGTCACCACAGAGCGGAAGAAATCTTTACCGGTTGATCATTCATGACATGTCTGGCGCTATCCATTACTCCAATACCTTACAGATCACGTGGGGTGGCGAAGATCTCTCCAATAAATTCACCGTATTTCCGAATCCGGCAAACAGGAACAGCAAACAATCTATCGCTGGTTTACCTGCGGGGAACTACATGTTGCAGATCACTTCGGCAAATGGCAAAATGATCTCCCAGTCAAACATAACCGTGGCGCAGGCTAATTCAGCAGTATCATTTCAAACAGGTAATTTAACTGCCGGTGTTTATTGGATAACAGCTACGCGGATCAGCGGAACGGCCAGCGAGAAAAGGTTGACGGTCACTATATGGATACAGTAAATAACAGCGCCCTGTCCTGTTAAGCGCAACGCTTCCTTGTTTTTTTCCGACACGGCGGTACAAAACAAGGAAGCGTTTCATTTGCCCATTTATCTCCGGAATAACAGGCTTCAGTTTTCGTCCGGGTTAATTTGGAACAGGACAAATCCGGTTCAATCCCTTATATTCGTTTGCTGCTTTCTTTAGAAACGCAGTGCTTAATTGTGTCACCCTTTCGCTTTTGCGGGAGGGTTTTCTTTTCGGGCGAAGCTATATTAAAGTTTTTTGAGGTGGGAACCTCGGGGATTTTGTGTGGAGATTGCCGGGCGGGGCAAGGGCCGCTGTTTTTTCGACGGGGAGGGTTGAAGTTTCTGTTTACTTTTTTGCCGGCGGGCAAAGCGCTTTTTTTTCGACGAAGGGTCGAAGTCTCCGTTTACTTTTTTTGCCTTGATGCAAAAAAAGTAACAAAAAAAGATCAAGGCTGAGGAAAAAATGGCTAAAAATGGGAGGGTGTCACCTGCACAAAAAAAA
>JBEVKW010000024.1:0-3502 GCA_040509495.1 Chitinophagaceae bacterium
AAGGGCAGTAAAAAGACTTCGGAATTCCTGCTGGTAGGCAGAAGTGGTTTTTTCAGCTACCAGCCTTTTATTATCGATTAATTTTTTGAGACTTAACCATACCTGGTTTGGATTTACAGGCTTGATCAGGTAATCACTGATCTGGCTGCCGATCGCTTCATCCATCAGGTTCTCCGTTTCATTCTTGGTGATCAGCACCACGGGGAGCGACTGTTTCATCTCTTTGATCTTTGCCAGCGTTTCCAGACCGGTGATGCCGGGCATGCTTTCATCTATCAGTACAACATCGACATGATTCTCTTTCACGTAATCTATCGCATCAAACCCATTTGTAAACGTTTGAACTTCGTACCCCTTATTCTCAAGGAAAAGCTTTTGTGACTGCAAACTTTCGATCTCATCGTCTACCCAGATAATTTTTATCAATGCCATGTATATTAATTAAAAAGTCAAAATTAAAAAGTAAAAAAAGTAGTCCCTCTCAAGTAATGTCGTTTTTACCTTTGACTTTTTACTTTTCACTTTTGGACCGTTTCCTTCAAAAATAACTTTTTCCGCCCCCTCTTCCGTACTTTTGCCGGGCGCCCGCCGGGTCTTTAACAAAAACGCAACAATGGCTGTAGTCAGAAAGATTATCAACGATCCGGTATACGGTTTTATTACTATTGACCATCCATTGATCCTCCAGATCATCTCGCATCCCTATTATCAACGATTACGCAACATACACCAGATGGCTTTTGCTCATTTGGTGTATCCTGGTGCAGTCCATTCACGCCTGCATCATTCGCTGGGCGCTTATCACCTCATGTGTAATGCACTTTCCGAGTTAAAAAGCAAAGGCATTGAGATCACAGAAAATGAAGAGCTGGGTGCAAAGATCGCCATCCTGCTGCACGATGCCGGTCATGGCCCGTTTTCCCATGCACTCGAACAGGAACTCATCCCCGGCGTACATCACGAACATATTTCGTTCCGCATCATGCAGGTTTTGAACGAAGAGATGGATGGTCAGCTTCAGACCGCACTGGATATCTTCACCAATAATCATCCCAAAAGATTTTTACACCAGCTTGTTTCCGGGCAATTGGACGTAGACAGGATGGATTACCTGAACCGCGACAGCTTTTTCACTGGTGTTGCCGAAGGCGTGATCGGCTATGACCGCATCATAAAAATGCTTACGGTAAAAGACGGTGAATTAATGGTGGAAGAGAAAGCGATCTATTCGATCGAAAAGTTTCTTGTATCAAGACGCCTGATGTACTGGCAGGTATACCTGCACAAAACGGTCATGGGAGCTGAAATGATGCTGATAAAGATCATTTGCCGAGCAAAGGAGCTGATCAGGCTGCAGGTTCCTTTACACGCTGCGTCAAATGTATTGGATAATATGCTCAAAAATCCACAGGCTTATACCAATATTGCCGACGTTCTGCAGACCTTCTGTCAGCTCGATGACCACGATATGATGGCCACGGTAAAGAACTGGTGCCTGCACCCGGATAAAATCCTGCGGTTATTGTGCCGTTCACTGATCGACCGCGCCTTGTACAAGGTAAAATTGCAGGCAGAGCCGATCAGCGAGGATTTGCTTTCGCAAAAAATAACAGCGCTTACAGCTACACTCGGGTTCACACCGGAAGAGATCGCCAATTACTTCGTATTTACCGGCGAGGCCAGCAATACAACCTATAATCCCGCCGATGAAAGGATCAATATCCTTTTCAAAGACGGCACTATCCGGGATATTTCGCAGGTAGACAATGCATTGATCCAACACAACCTCAGCAGCACTGTTAAAAAATATTACATTTGTTGCTGGAGGGTTTGACTGGCTTAAAACTTGCCGTTGCTCACCCGACATAAATCATTTATTCATGACATTTCCTGCATCGCAGATTGCACTGATCGTTAGTGGTAGAATAGAAGGAGACCCCAATGCGACCGTTGGTTCATTTGGAAAAATCGAAGAAGCCAAAGAAGGTCAGCTAAGTTTTCTTGCGAATCCCAAATACGAAGATTTCCTGTATACGACCCGTGCCAGCGTTATCATAATCAGCGAAGCGTATGAGCTGAAGCAGCCTGTACAAACTACGCTGATCAGGGTGCCAGACGCTTATTCAGCCTTTGCCACTCTGCTGAGCAAATACCAGGAGATCATGCAGCAGCAGATGACCGGCGTTCAGGAACCCAGCTATATTTCCAAAACAGCCAGCTATGGCCAGCAGGTCTTTATCGGTGCATTTGCCTACCTTGGCGAGAATGTGACGATCGGCAACAATACCAAGATCTATCCGCAGGTGTATATTGGCAATAACGTGTCCATTGGAGACAACTGTATTATTCACCCCGGAGTAAAAATCTATCATGATTGCCTGGTGGGAAGTAATGTAACGATCCATTCCGGAACAGTCATCGGCAGTGATGGCTTTGGCTTCGCCCCCCAGGCGGACGGCAGCTTCAAGAAAGTTCCCCAGATCGGAAACGTAGTATTGGAAGACCATGTCGAAATAGGGTCGAACACTACCATCGATCGCGCGACGATCGGTTCCACCATCATACGCAAAGGCGCAAAGCTGGATAACCTGATCCAGATCGCACACAATGTCGAGATCGGTAATAGTTCCGTGATCGCTGCCCAGGCAGGCATCAGTGGTAGTACCAAGATCGGAAAGGGAGTAATGATCGGCGGTCAGGCCGGCATTGTCGGACATATCCAGCTTGGAGACGGCGCTAAAGTGAATGCGCAAAGCGGTGTCAGTAAATCAATAGACGCCGGCAAAGCTGTCACAGGTTCTCCCGCATACGACTACACGTCCGCCCTTCGCAGTCAGGCCGTTACAAGAAAATTACCCGACCTCGAAAAGCGCGTTAAAGAGCTTGAGCTGATGCTGAAGCAACTTGTTGCGGAATCACGTTAACGCGGCATACTGTCCGACTTCATTTGCGGCATTCTTTCATAAGATGAAGTATCCCTGCGGGCAGACGTATCATATACCGATGTATTCCGGTTATTAGGATCGCTTGTGCTGGGATTCATCATGCTGTCAGCCGGTATGATGCTACTGTCTTTTGCAGTACCATCGGTTTCTCCTTCATTGTTGCAGGCGGCGAAAACGGAGGCCGCCAGTAAAAAGCAAAGTATCTTTTTCATATTGATGTTCATTAGCGTTAGTAGTATGGTTCAATAATGTTGCCAGTAGTGCGGAAGGAGGGGGAATTAGTGGGTTTTGCCGGGCGGGCAAGGGCGCTTTTTTTTCCGAGGGATTGCCTCGGAGACTCCGTTTACTTTTTTGCCGGCGGGCAAGGGCGCTTTTTTTCCGAGGGGGCTCGGAGGGTCCGTTTACTTTTTGCCGGCGGGCAAGGGCGCTTTTTTTTCGACGAAGGGTCGAAGTCTCCGTTTACTTTTTTTGCCTTGATGCAAAAAAAGTAACAAAAAAAGATCAAGGCTGAGGAAAAAATGGCTAAAAATGGGAGGGTGTCACCTGCACAAAAAAAA
>JBEVKW010000025.1:0-3191 GCA_040509495.1 Chitinophagaceae bacterium
CGGGACTATCATTAGTGTTATTTAATGAGCGGACATGTGAGCCCACAACGGCTACAGCCAGCAGTCTCCTTTCCGGCAATGCAAGTGTGGTGCTCTACACGTTGCGCAACAATACACGCATCCAACTCGGTCGCATCCATCAGATGAATATCAATCACATGCGCAGCCACCCGAGCCGCCCGGACAGCTTCTATTGTTGAGTCAATAGTTGGGATTCCCCCGTTTAGAACGTTCGTTTACTGAGTTGGAATTGTTATCATGATTTCATCGGCCCATTCCCTTGTGTCCTCGTATGCCTCTGGCTCCATAATCTTCTGCTTGACGTAATACCCAATGTTCTCAGCAATCATATTGACCACATCGACGGAGGTTAAATCCGTCGTCCGTTCAACGTAAGCACGGAGGAAGTTATAATCAATGTAGTCGATATCGGAGGGCAACAAGTCAGCGTGGTCAATTCGCGCCTGAGCAATTTCTTCAGTATCGTCCTCGTCATAAGTCGGAGCTGTTCCTAGCAGAATCTCGTACTCGTTGCAGGCATTAACAAATGCGCGCGACCTTTCGAGCGGCGCTTCTGTCCGCTCTGAGATGTACCTGGCGGCCTCCTCCGAATCGTAAAGAAGAGCATTCAAGTATGGCCCTTCGTCATCCGTGCTGAAGGGAACATCTACAGAATTATTTGCCATATATCCAAGGTCCACGTCGGGACTTATTGACTTACAGAGGACTCATCTGATTCATCTCCAAGAATTTCAATCTCCTTGACTTGCAGTGGATATGCTCGATGCCGGGATGTATCCCGCACTCTCATTCCAAGCACGGCCACACGATGATCCAGACCATCTCTAGCAATATCTAAAAGGTCATCATATTCCGGAGGAATAGAGCAGCGGTTCTCGGTGCCATGTGCCAGGTCGCGAATTATGAAGGTCCGTTGGTCGAGATCTATTTCGCGCAATACACCTTCCACTAATACTAGATCTTCCTGTAAGGTGTGCGAGATTGCATTGCGGATACGTGCCCGGGCTTCCCGGCTCAACTGGATAGATCCTGTCCTTACTGATTTACCGGAAAGTTCAACCAACTCTACCCCCCCCCTCGGGCGTGGAACTAACCTTGCCACTTGATTCAAAAGTAAGCGCCTTTGTTCATCATCTTGGAGCTCTACCTCAAGCGCAGATGTATCTCGGTCAGACCCTACCCAGTCAGCCGCATGAAGGTATAGATCAAGCGCTTCTCGAACCTGCGCTTCAACGCTGTCATTCTCAAATAAACCCAGAGGACTAGCTGGCAATTTCAATCCGACTTGAACGCTACCGGGTCGCCAACCCAAAATGCGCAGATCACAGGCATCTTTAAGTTCTGCTGTAGGCCGTGAACCAATAACCCCTCTTTGAAGGAATTCAGCAACTGCTTGAACGCCTACGCGCAGAATGTCAAGCATAGCAGTAATAATACTGGTTGGGGCGTCTCCAAGTTCGATCTCCGGCCCCTGTAAACGCATCCATAAATCTGCCTCTTGGGAAATCGCTGAGGTAAGCCCTATATATTCTTCTACCTGTTGACGTAATTCTCTAATTTGATCAATGACTGGCTCAGCCATCAATATAAAGCGTTGTGGGTTTATAGGGAGTACTTCTCTATTCAATGAAGCAAGAGCTGATTCAAGATTAATAATTGCAAGGCGGGTTTGTTGTAACTGTTCTTCATTCTCAATCATATAGTTATCCTCAACACGCCCTTGCGTTTTTGGTTCGTCCGCAGTTCAGTGTCACCTAGCTTTACCTTGAGGACAAGATCAACATATTCTCGATAGGGGTGACTTCCTTCTACTGCTGGGAGTACGTCAAAGCCATAAAGTTTCCTCACCATTCGCTTTGACTGGATGTTGTACTCAAATGGCCGCAACTCTTGGGATAGGTCGAAATCCGGGCGCAGAGCAAGTACAACATCAATATCACTCGGTTCATTTTTGGCTGATACGTAACTTCCATCTACTATTACAGCAGTAGCAATCTCAGAGCTACGAACATCCTCAATATATCTACGAAGCCTTTGTGTAAGTTGCTGCCGCCTATCAGAACGTTGAAACCTTCCAAAAACAGCTTCAACTTCGTCGATAGTACAGTCATATATTCCTTCTGGAAGGACTCCATCTTGCAAGGGAGGGATCATCTTTACGACCTCATATGCTCATTACTGAACTTCAACCTATGAATTTCAGGCTCTCTTGTCCTCTATATTACGGTAAAATCCTCATCATTTCTGTACCTCTTTTCGGGGGGTAATCAGGTCAATTCCAGTTTTCGGTGAGACCGTCAATCCCTTTATGAGAGCCTCGCTGCAACTATGCAACCAACGGTGGCAATATATCTAGGGCCATATCCGAGCAGCCTCAGCGACTCCGAGTGGCAGATTTCAGAGCCGTTACACCCATCAGAGAAGTTGGGTAGTAGACACCACGACTACGCGCTGTGTGGGACTGCCAACGTCATCGAGTACCTCAGAGGCGCAGGCCAAGTTTCACCGAGCAACAGTGACGGGGCTGTTATCAGTGTCGTTATTGAGCGGACACAGTAGTCCACAACGGCTACAGCCAGCAGTCTGCTTCCCAGCAATGCAAGTGTGATGTTCTGCACGTTGTGCGACAATCTGCGCGTCTAGCTCAGTAGCGTCCATCTGGTGAATATCAATCACGTGTGCGGCCACCCAAGCGGCACGAACAGCTTCTATCGTGGAATCAAGAGTCGGTATGCCACCTGTATGCTCCTCGCGTGTAACAGCTGCCAAGATATGGGCTGCACCTTCTATCCCCATAAGAGTTGCCCCAATAGCAGCCGCTACGTGATCAAACCCGACGGCCGCATCCGTCGGAATGGGACCGAGTGGCATGATGGGGAAGCCCGACTTTGCTAATCGTCTAGAACAAGCTTGAATGTCCGCAGGCCGCGCGTGCCCGGGAGACTCAATAATGACACCGACGCCCGCTTCTGCGATTTCAGCGGCTAAAGCTAACTGAGCTTCTATCTCTACTAGTTGTACCTCATCCAGCGCATCGAAAATATTCGCAGAACGGAACGAAGCTCCTATACTTAACACGGTTCCATATCGCAACGCTGCCCTTACAACTTCAGGCATGATTCGCATGTACACATTGTCAGTACGCTGTGTAGCGAGTAGATCCTCAATTA
>JBEVKW010000026.1:0-4878 GCA_040509495.1 Chitinophagaceae bacterium
CTCGAAAAAAAAGCGCCTTGCCCGCCCGGCAAAAACAGTAAACGGCCCCTTCGAGGCCCCCTCGAAAAATATTCCTTTCCCACTCGCAAGTAAAAAAGCCCGCCGGGCTCCCGGCAAACAATGAACATATTGAACCATTATCTGTTCTATTTCTGTAACTCCATTTTTCCGTAAATTGCTCTAAACCCGATTTTGTGAGAGGATTTCATTTTTCCCGTTTTAACCCAAATGAAAACGGCAAAAGCCGTTTCGATCAGTTGCTCGACCTTTTTATGCAACTGCTCACCTACACCAGCGGCGACGTCGGCGAGGCCATGCAATGGCTCAATGAGCTGAATAATCAATATGAGCTCACCAATGACGAATATGGCATGGGTGACTTCATCGATGAATTGAAAGAAAAAGGTTATATCACCGATGATAACCAGCAAGGCGATATAAAGATCACTCCGAAAACAGAGCAGGGCATTCGCAAAAAAAGTCTCGAAGAGATCTTCGGTAAACTGAAAAAAACACGTAAAGGCGATCACCACAGCTTTAAACCCGGCCAGGGTGATGAGCTCAACCCTGAAACACGCCAGTTCCGTTTCGGTGACATGCTGGAACAGATCGATTTCACCGAATCTATCCGTAATGCCCAGATCAATCATGGCATAGATAGTTTCAGTATGCAGGAAGATGATCTCAGCATCCGTGAAACAGATTTCAAGGCGCAGACCTCTACCGTGCTCATGATCGATATCTCCCACTCCATGATCCTTTATGGCGAAGACCGCATCACCCCCGCTAAAAAAGTGGCCATGGCTTTGAGTGAACTGATACAAACAAAATATCCCAAAGACACACTGGATATTGTTGTATTCGGTAATGATGCGTGGCCGATCGAAGTGAAAGACCTGCCCTACCTGCAGGTCGGACCTTACCATACCAATACTGTTGCTGGCCTTGAACTGGCAATGGATATATTACGTCGCAGAAAAAATCCCAATAAACAGATCTTCATGATCACGGATGGAAAACCAACCTGCCTGAAGATCGGGAAACGGTATTATAAAAATAGCTTCGGCCTCGACAGGAAGGTCGTCAATCGTTGCATGAACCTGGCGGCACAATGCAAGAAGCTGAAAGTTCCGATCACTACATTCATGATCGCAACAGATCCTTACCTGCAAAAATTTGTACAGGAATTTACAGAAACGAACAACGGGAAAGCGTTCTTTGCTTCACTGGACAGACTGGGGGCATTTATCTTCCGTGATTTTGAAAACGGGAAGCGCAGAACAGTTTTCTGATAAGCCCGCCTAAGGCGGGTACGCGTCTCACGCACCCGAACAGTCCGTTGAAAATCCCGGCGTACAGCACATGCGGCGGTGAAGCCGAATCAATTTGATTTTAATAATTTTTCGTGAATATGAACAACATCAAAACACTGGGTGAGCTAAAGAAAAGTGGATACAAAGCAAGATCGATCAAAGAAGAGATCCGTCAAAACCTCATCAAAAGCCTGAAAACAAACGAGCATTCTTTTCCCGGAATCGTCGGATATGAAGACACGGTGATCCCCGATGTGGAAAGAGCACTTCTCAGCAAACACAATATTCTTTTTCTTGGTCTCCGCGGCCAGGCGAAAACAAGAATGGCACGTCAGATGATCAACCTGCTGGATGACTACATCCCGGTCATAGCAGGCAGCGATATCAATGATGATCCGCTCAACCCGATCACGCAAATTGCCCGCGATCTCATCGCAGAAAAAGGCGATGCCACGCCTATCGAATGGCTTCACCGCTCGCAACGTTACGGAGAAAAACTCGCCACACCCGATGTAAGTGTGGCAGACCTGATCGGCGATGTTGATCCGATCAAAGCGGCCAACCTGAAGCTGAGTTTTGCAGACGACCGGGTGATCCATTACGGCATCATCCCTCGAAGCAACCGCTGCATCTTTGTGATCAATGAACTGCCCGATCTTCAGGCAAGGATCCAGGTAGCACTGTTCAATATACTCGAAGAGGGCGACGTGCAGATCCGTGGTTTCAAACTGAGACTGCCACTCGATATACTGTTTGTATTCACGGCAAACCCGGAAGACTATACCAACCGTGGTTCGATCGTAACACCGTTAAAAGACAGGATCCAAAGCCAGATCCTGACGCACTATCCAAAATCGCTGGAGCATGCCTTGGAGATCACTGAACAGGAAGCGGATATTGAAGAGGAACAAAAAGGTCGGGTGGACATCAGTGACCTGGTAAAAAGACTGATCGAACAGATCGCTTTTGAAGCAAGATCCAGTGAGTTTGTCGACAAGAAAAGTGGTGTCAGTGCCCGCTTAACGATCTCCGCTTTTGAAAATGCGGTAAGTTCCGCCGAAAGAAGAGCGCTGATCAATGACGAAAAACAAACCCAGGTCTGGATCGCTGATCTCGCCGGGATCATTCCTTCCATTACAGGTAAAGTGGAACTGGTATATGAAGGCGAACAGGAAGGTCCTTACCAGGTTGCAACAAACCTCGTGGATAAGGCCATCCGCACAATGTTCACGCAATATTTTCCTAATCCTGATTCATTAAAGAAAAGAAGATCTTCGGGTAAACCATCCCAGCAGGAACGCGAAATCGAAAATCCTTACAAAGCCATCACCGCATGGTTTGATAAAGGCAATCACCTGAACCTTTCATTCAATACAAAAGATAAAGAAAAGATCATTTCTCTTTACCAGGTAGATGGGCTACATGCATTGGTGAAAAAATATTTTGCCCAGGTAAACGAAAACCAGGCAGCATTGCTAATGGAATTTGTATTGCATGGCCTTGCCTCATACTCACTCATCAGTAAAAAAGTTTTTGAAAGCAAGATCGAATTCAAAGACCTGATCGGAAGTATGATGAACCTGGGAGGAAAAGAATTTGATGAAGAAGAGTTTGACGAAGAAGCCTAAACGCAAATGAACACAATTGGCCGCGAATGATCGCGAATAGAGTCTTAAAAAGAAAAGGCATTACCTCATTAGTAATGCCTTTTCTTTTTTACGCCCCGGCGTGTAAAAAAAGCATTGCGTATTTGCGCTCTCTGCGACTCCTTAGCGCTCTCCGCGATACTCCTACGCCATTCAACAACTATATAAGGTTCACTTCACGTTCGAGTATGATGCCGAATTTCTCTTTAACGCTGGTAAGCACCTCTCCACTCAGTTCGTAAACCTCCTCTCCCTTTGCATTTCCGTAATTGACAAGAACAAGTGCTTGTTTTGCATGAACGCCGGCATCTCCTTTTCGGTAACCTTTCCACCCTGCCTGTTCTATCAACCAGCCAGCTGCTAATTTCACAGAACCATCCGCATTAGCATAACCAACGATAGATGGATGACGAAGTTTCAGATCATCATACTGTTCCTTCGTCACCGAAGGATTCTTAAAGAAACTGCCGGCATTACCGATCTCCGCAGGATCAGGAAGCTTGGAAGAACGGATGCGTATCACCGCCGCTGATACTGCCCGGATACCAGGCGCTGTAACCCCCATCTTCGCCAACTCTTCATTGATCGCTCCATAACTTGTATTCAATACAGGATGCTTTCTTAGCCGATAGGTAACAGATAGTATCACAAACTGCCCTTTAAGCTTCCGCTTAAAAACGCTTTCGCGGTAACCGAATTCGCAGGCTGCAAGATCAAAGGTATGAACCGAATGATCCTTCACATGAAATGCCTGCAACTCATGAAACACGTCTTTTATCTCTACCCCATATGCCCCGATATTCTGCATCGGTGAAGCACCCACACAACCTGGGATCAGTGAAAGATTCTCCACTCCACCCAGATTATGTTCAATGCAATACAATACAAACCGGTGCCAATTCTCTCCAGCCCCTGCCTTGATGTAAACAAATTCGTCATCCTCTTTAACTTTCTCAATTCCCCCGATCTCATTTTTCAATACCCAACCAGCTACATCCTTTGTAAGCAGGATATTACTGCCACCACCCAGTATCATGAACGGTCCTCCTCCGGTGAGTTCGAGTAATTGCGCCAGTTCATCCGCCGCATGAAACGCCGCAAAACGATGCGCTTTTGCGTCAATGCCGAAAGTGTTAAATCCCTTTAAAGAAAAATTTTCCTGAACTTGCATATTATCAGCAATTATACAGCAAAATTATGAGTGGAAAAACCGTTGCTATTTTGGGTGCCACCGGCATGATCGGTCAGCATCTGCTCGGGCTGGCATTGAATGACCCGTATTTTGAGCGCGTGAGAATACTGGTCAGGAAACCGTACACGCAGCAACATCCCAAACTGGAAGTAAAGCTGGTTGATTTTAAAGACGCCGAATCATTTAAACTGGCACTGGAAGAGGTGGATATCATCCTTTCAGCAGTGGGCACCACACAAAAAAATGTCCGGGGTGATCAGAAGCTTTATCGTGAAATTGATTTTGATATCCCGGTCAATGCGGCACGTTTTGGAAAAGATGCAGGACTGAAGAAGATGGCAGTGGTTTCATCTGTGGGGGCAGACAGCCATAGCAGAAATTTTTACCTCAAGCTCAAAGGAGAAACAGAAAATGGACTGATAGCGATGGGCCTGCCGGCTTTACACCTCATGCAGCCTTCACAATTGGTTGGAAAGCGAAAGGAATTCCGGCTGGCCGAACGGATCATCACACCTGTTATGAAAGTGATTTCCCTGCTTTTTGTTGGAAGCGCAAAAAAGTTCAGAGCCATACAGGGACTTGATGTGGCAAAGGCGATGATTGCAGTGGTGAAAGAAGAAAAAAGTGGAACATTCAGGTACACGTATGAGGGGATCATGGAACTGGCAGGGAAACCCTGATAGTTAACTATCTTAAGAGTATCGCAAAGGACGCGAGGTAAACGCAA
>JBEVKW010000027.1:0-3165 GCA_040509495.1 Chitinophagaceae bacterium
CTCCTCGCAAGGAAGTATTATCTTTATAAAAATAAAAATAGAATAGCCTATGTCACTGCTCAACCAGAAAAATAGTAAAGACAAAAAGAAGGACAATAAGAAAGCGACGGCTAATGGCGCGCAAGGTTCCAAATTTATGCAGAAACCTAAGTCTTCCGGGTTCGTGAGTAAACAGTCAAATACTGGTTCACAACGCGGCAGCTAAGCTGAAAATATCTGTATCGCCCGCCGGGATCTCCCATGGCGGGCATATTTTTGCCAAAAAGTGATCTTCCAGGCCTATCCCTTGAGTTTGATGGAGATGGACTGCTCTTTCCCTCCTGCTTCAAAGGCAGATTCCTTAAAGGTGGCCGCCCGCGTTAAAGGGTACTTATTGTTGGAAAATCCATATTTCTCTTTCGGAATCCCCAGCATATTCGTATCCATCTTCCCATTATCATTCTTATCCAGAAATATTGCTACCGCATACGTTCCCGGAGCCACGTTCTCAAAAGGTATATCGACGGCATCTTTCCCGTCCACTTCCACGATCTTTTGGTAAACTGCTTTATTCGACTTCCGGAAATCCTCAGCCGACTTATACCACCCAATGTAAAGCTTGCCTTTTATTTTATCCAAGTTACTTACAGTCAATATAAACCTGCCTTCCTCTTTACGGAAAGACATCACTGGCAGTAAAAACAGGAATATGAGTAATTTTTTCATTGCTTTTAAAATTAGGCTGCAAGATCAGTGCCAGTGCAGAAGGGAACACCGTCGGTTAGTGGAGAGATGCGCTGCAGTGCGATGGCCGAGGGCCGATGGCCGATGGCCGATGGCCGCGTTTGGACTGAAGCTGTTGCTGCGACTTGTATTTCGGCCATCGGCCAATTAAACGAAACGTTATACCTTTACCGCGGATCTTAAAACACTGTATATGAAAAACGTTATTCTTTCCATTATATTTCTGTCCTTTATGGCTTGCAACAGCAGTAAAAAAACTGTGAAGGACGGTGATCCTTCCCAGTTGAATGGAACCTGGATACTGAACTATATATCAGGCCCCCGTATTGCCTTTGACGGATTATACCCAAACAAAAAACCACAATTGATCTTTACCGTGGAGGATAAACGCCTGAGCGGAAATACCGGCTGTAACTCTTTCTCCGGACCGTTGGTTGTGGACGGAAATAAGATCAGCTTTGATCAGCCGTTGGCCCTTACAAAAATGTTCTGCCCCGGCGAAGGGGAAACCGTTTTCCTCGAGACCCTGAAAAAAGTGAATACCTACTCCGTGTCTGACGGCAATACGTTGAACCTGATCATGGGTGATATCGCCATAATGCGCTTTACCAAAAAGTAAGGTAGTTTTGGGCTTCCCGGTTTGTTAACAGTTTGAATCATCCCCCGATCAAAAACAATCGCTTTCGTATGACCAAGGCTGAACTGCTTCTTGAACTATCCCAGGAGACCTATGCTGCATTGAAACCATCCACAGTTCATGGGATCGGCGTATTTGCTATCCGTGATATTCCCAAAGGCTGCAAAGATATTTTCTCCCGAAATATAGGCGAATGGATCAAACTGCCTATCGTAGAAGTAGATAAATTGCCAGCCCATTCCCGGATGATGATCGAAACCTATTGCGTGTATGATGAAACGGACTACTACGTGCCGGATTATGGGTTTAAAGTGGTAGACATGGTCAATTATCTCAATCATTCATCAGATCCCAATGTTATCTCAGTAAACGATGGCGAATTCTTCGAAGCGATCAAAGATATCCCGGAAGGAACAGAGCTGTTTGTCAACTACGGAACTATTGTTGACGTGGAAGGATACGATTGATGCTATCGCTTAAGAAATTTACCTTTCAATAATTTTTCCATCACCTCTTCTTTCAGGTTCCGGCTGATAGGAATATCATAGGAAGCTACGCGGATATTGTTTCCTTCGATCGTGTCTATCCGGTCCGCTGCCACAATAAAAGATTTGTGCGTTTTGATGAACCCTGATCCAGACAGGTATTCCTCCACTGATTTGAAGGTCAGGTAAGTGATGAACTTCTTTTCCGGCGTTTGGATCACTACATAATTCTGCAATGCTTCTGCGAACAATACATCCCTCAGGAAGATCTTGACCAGTTTATTATCCGCCTTGATAAAGAAATACTCCTTTTCCTGGGAACGCTCTCCCCTGTTACTTTCCCTTATTTCATAATGTTCCTTCACGCGAAGAGCTGCTTTATAAAAACGGTCGAACGAGATTGGCTTTACCAGATAATCAAGCACGTTCAACTCAAAGCCATCGAGCGCATATTGAGGATAGGCCGTTGTTAAGATAACTGGCGTGGCCGGCTTAACAGAGCGAAGAAAATCAAGCCCTGACAACTTTGGCATTTGTATATCGAGAAACAATAACTGTATATCCTGACGACGGTTCAATTCTTCCATTGCTTTTACCGGGTTATCAAATTCTCCTGCCAGCGAAAGAAAATCGATCTCTTCAATATATTCCCTGATACCTTTCCGGGCAAGCGGTTCATCATCTATGACCAGGCATTGAATTTTCATACCGTTTGTTTTATGAATGTTTAGGCTTTGGGAAGTTGGCAGTCAGCATCTGAAGTTCTACGCGAAAGCTATCTTTTGTATGGTGAATATTCAGTTGATGAGTTTCGGGATAAAGCAGCTCAAGGCGTCTTTTTACATTTTTCAACCCAATACCGGAATGCGGGTCCGCTGATACTTTGGCCTCGGTGGAATTCTCTATTTTCAAGAGCAGGCAGCGATCTTTATAATCAATATCGATATGAATGAAATTGGGTTTGTCGCTATAAGCGGAAACATGTTTGAATGCATTTTCAATAAACGGGATCAGCAACAGCGGTTCTATCGAAAAGCTATGGAGTGCCGCACTATGTGTAAATGAAACATCATACAGTTCATCCTTACGCAGTTTTTGGAGATGAATGTAATCCTTCAGGTAACGTAATTCTTTCTCGATGGGCACACGAGACCCGTTCAGTTCATACAACTGGTATCGCAACATCTCGGAAAACTTGTGCAGTGAATCGCGGGCTTGCTGGTTTTGTTTATCGATAAGGAAATATACAGTGTTGATCGAGTTGAAAAGAAAATGAGGATTGATCTGAGATTTAAGAAAGTTCAACTCTGCTTCTGCTTT
>JBEVKW010000028.1:0-3166 GCA_040509495.1 Chitinophagaceae bacterium
TCACCCAACCGCAGGGACACTCCACTTCCGGTAGCCATGAACGTTACAAAACCCAGGAAAGACTTGCCTGGGAAAGAGAATGGGATGGCCTCAAGAAAATGCGTGAATGGATCCTTGAAAACTCACTCAGCGATGAGGATGAGATTGAGCAGATAGAGCGGCAGGCTAAAAAAGAAGTAAAAGAAAGCAAGGATAATGCGTGGCAGAAATACCTGACACCGATCAAAAAGCAGGTAGATAAAACCACTGATCTCATCAATACAATGGCGAACAGCCTGCCTGATCATGGCGCAGCACTGAAAAAGATCGTTTCTCAACTGACATTGAACCGTGAACCCCTTCGCCGCGATATAATGAAAGCTTTGTATGAAGCGATCGCTATCGCCGGAAACAATGATGCTGCGTTCTGGACGAAAGATTATTACAAAGACCTTCAGCAGGAAAATAAAGAACTGTATAATACAAAACTTTATAATGAAGGCGCAAAGAGCGCATTGCGCGTAACCGAAGTGAAAGCAACATTTCCAAAAGAAGTGCAGCTGATCAATGGATATGAAGTGCTGAACAAATACTTCGACGAACTTTTCTTACACAATAAGAAAGTAGTTGCTTTTGGTGAAGACCTGGGTAATATCGGGGACGTGAACCAGGGTTTCAGCGGATTGCAGGCAAAACATGGTGAAGATCGCATCTTTGATACAGGCATCCGGGAACTTACCATCATGGGGCAGGGCATCGGCCTGGCTTTACGTGGATTAAGACCCATTGCAGAGATCCAGTACCTTGATTACTTGCTTTACGGACTGCAGCCACTGAGTGATGATGTCGCAAGCCTGCATTACCGTACCTATGGCCAGCAAAGTTGCCCGCTGATCGTTCGCTCGCGCGGCCACAGGCTGGAAGGGATCTGGCATAGCGGTTCTCCAATGGGGATGATCATTAACTCACTCCGCGGATTGTATGTCTGTGTTCCAAGAAACATGGTGCAGGCTGTCGGAATGTATAATACCTTGCTGAAAGGGAATGACCCTGGCATTATCATCGAATGTTTGAATGGTTATCGCCTGAAGGAAAAGTTGCCTTCTAACCTGCTGGAGATGACCGTTCCCCTTGGTAAGCCAGAAGTGATCCGTGAAGGAACGGATATCACCATTGTTTCCTACGGGTCCGTATTGCGGATCATCCAGGAGGCTGCCATATCGCTTGAAAAATATAACATCTCCTGTGAGATCATAGACGTGCAAACGCTTTTACCATTTGATACAGATCACCTGATCGTTGAATCATTGAAAAAGACCAGCCGCATCCTGTTTGTCGATGAAGATGTTCCCGGAGGAGCTGCTGCTTATATGTTCAATCATGTAATGGAGCAACAACAGGGGTATAAATACCTTGACGTAGCGCCACGCACTGTAACCGGTAAAGCACATCGCCCGGCTTATGGCAGTGATGGAGACTATTTCAGCAAGCCGAATGTGGAAGAGATTGAAACGGCTATCAAAGAAATGATGGCGGAATAAAAGCATAATGTTTTGAATAACGGATCCCGTGCAGGTTTTGTACGGGATCTTTTGTTTAAACCCAGCTTCGATTACCTGCGCGATGATATCCGCGTAACACGCTTATTATCTATCTTCAACCTAAGATTATTCCGCATGGACTTTCTTTACCTGATAGACATTCTCGGAACCTTTGCCTTTGCCGTATCCGGAGCTTTCTTCGCGATGGAAAAGAAGCTGGATCCTTTTGGCGTGCTCATCCTCTCCTTTATCACCGCAATAGGAGGAGGTACGCTGCGGGATATGATGATCGGCGATCTTCCGGTAGGCTGGTTACGCAACCCAACAGCCACGATCGTGATCTTTTCCTCCGCCCTTGCCAGCATGTTCTTCGGATCGTTTATCCGCAAATTCAACATGACCCTGTTTGTGTTTGACGCGCTGGGACTTGGCCTGTTTACTTTCATAGGCATCGAAAAGGGAATACAGATGAATTTCAGCATCGGAGTGTCCATTGCGCTGGGAACTATCACTGCCTGCTTTGGCGGCGTGATCAGGGATGTGATCCTGAATACAGTTCCTCTTGTATTCCGTAAAGAGATCTATGCATTTGCCAGCATCATCGGAGGATTACTTTATTTCCTGTTCCTGAGGTTCGGTATTGATAACGACCTGGCAAAAATTGTATGCATACTCGTGATCTTTGTGATCAGGATCGTTGCGGTAAGATTTCATTTGGGTTTACCGCGATTTTATAATCGCGACAATCGCGCATAATGTTAACGCCGGTAAAACCATTAAACTTTCCAGCTTTTAACCATTTAAACCTTCGCCATATGCGCTTAACGCTTTACCAGATCGATGCTTTTGCAGATAAACTTTTTACGGGAAATCCTGCTGCGGTAATCCCGCTGACAACATGGATCAGGGATGGCCTGATGCAGCAACTGGCGATGGAGAACAACCTTGCCGAAACCGTGTTCTTTGTTCAGAAAGGAGATGATTTCGAAATACGATGGTTTACACCTGAGAAGGAGATCAACCTTTGCGGACATGCTACACTGGCGAGTGCGTTTGTATTGTTTACCCAACTAGGATATAATAAGCCATCAATTACATTTCATTCTCAAAGCGGGCCACTGACGATCACGCGCGAGGGAGATCGCATTCTCATGGATTTTCCTTCCTGGAGACCAGAACGTACCGATGATTATCCCTCACAACTGCAGGAAGCCCTTGGGGTAAATGAAATTGTTGGCGTATATAAAAGCCGCGACCTTTTAATTGAATTGAATAAAGAAGAGGATGTGGCGAAAGCCGACCCTGATTTTACGCTGCTGAAAAAACTTGGGTACAAAGTGATCATCACCGCACCCGGAAAAGAAGTGGATTTTGTATCCCGGTTCTTTGCGCCAACTTATGGAGTGGATGAGGATCCGGTAACAGGATCTGCACATTCTCAACTGATCCCTTTCTGGAGTGAAAAGCTGAATAAGCATGCGATGGTTGCGCGGCAGCTTTCAAAACGGGGAGGGCAGCTTTGGGTTGAACAAAAAGGTGACCGTGTACAAATGGGAGGGCAGTGCGTGTTTTACATGAAAGGGGAGATCTTCTTGTAAGATTATCGTTGCGTCCGCCGCGTATCGTTGCGTTCGCCGCGTTCCTTA
>JBEVKW010000029.1:0-39301 GCA_040509495.1 Chitinophagaceae bacterium
TCCTTCGTTAACAAGGCGGGAGAAAGACATCCTCGAATTATTGATGAAAGGAATGACCAGCCAGGAGATCGCGGCAACTTTATTTCTCAGTAGTTATACGATCGATACGCACCGGAAGAATATGCTGCAGAAGTTCAATGTGCGGAATACGCAGTCGCTGATCAACGTAGTGAGAGGCTTAGGCATATTGCCGTGATGCCGGTTTTCTTTTTTGTATCGTAATAATGGAACGCGGCGGACCGATACAGCCAATAGATTGTATTGTATTTCGCCGGGTCCGAAGCCTTCCTGATACGCCAGATAAACTTTGCTGATCGCAGATCCTTTTATTTCCTCAGCACAAAACGTACTGTTTCATTAATAGCCTCGTCCGCTTCTGCATGTCCGGCCGCCCAGTATCCTCCCAGGTGATCTTTGCCCGCAAGATCAACCAGTTTCACCGTAATTTTTGCCTGCTTAAGTTTTTCATTGAGTTGATCTCCCTGCGGCTTCAAAATATCTTTCTGTGACGTAACGATCAGGGTTGGAGGAAATACGGAAAAGTTGTTTGCCACAAGCGGAGACACCAATGAGTCATTTGCCGGCTTGCCTCCCAGGTATAGTTGTGTCACCATTCCATAAAGTCCCTCACCCGGATTTCGCAGATCCAGCGCAGGATTGATCAGTACGAGGTTGTTAACCGGTATCGCTGCTGCATTCTTAATAATGAGTGCAGCCGCGAGCAGCCCTCCGCCACTATCACCAAGAATGGTCAGCTTTTTTGCATCTCCTCCGAACCTACCTGCATTCTTTACGATCCATTCAAGCACAGTATTGCAATCATTCAGGCCAACAGGAAAAGGAGCTTCGGGTGGTTTGCGGTAATCCAACGCGATTACTAGGGAACCTGTTTTGTTGGCAAGCAAACGGCTGATATTGTCGTGTGTATTCAGGTCGCCGGCAACCAACGCTCCTCCATGGATCAGGAAAATAATGGGGAGCGCTTTATTCTTTAAGGGACTGTACACACGGACCGGAA
Source organism: Chitinophagaceae bacterium (assembly GCA_040509495.1). Taxonomy (GTDB): domain Bacteria; phylum Bacteroidota; class Bacteroidia; order Chitinophagales; family Chitinophagaceae; genus Terrimonas_A. The sequence goes on from JBEVKW010000029.1 coordinate 1,019, forward strand.
TGGTATCAGCGCCGCTCCACACCGAAATGTTCTGTATACTTTCTACTCTTTGTCCCTGGATATTGAAGCCATAGATCTCACCTGCGATAGCCTGCCGAACATCATTGATTGAGGGGGCTTGAGCGTCCGCGGAATGAGCCTGCATAATAAGAATCAGAACGCCCAGTAATGTTTTTCTCATGTTGATTTATGATGGTATGCCTAAATATAGTTCATCAGGGCGAACGAATTTACAACGGACTTCTCCCGAATGTGATGACCGAATTTTCCGGGTTGCCTGCACTTTACAAGCTGGATCCCTATAGAAAGAACTGGTCCAGGGCAACTAAAAATAAGCGGGTAACGTAGCATGTATCAGAAAATGAATTGACGTTAGACGTTCAGACTGTTTTATTTGTAATTGGAATTCAGGTCATTAAGGCGAATTCGAGGGTGCTCTCAATAATTTATTTGGCTACTATCTTTATAGTACTATTTTTATAGTACGAAAAACATAGTAGATGTCTTTAAAAGAATTAACAAAGGCCGAGGAAGCCGTGATGAAGCAGGTCTGGCAATTGCAAAAAGCAACCGTCAAAGAGATCGCCACATTGATGACTGAACCAAAGCCTGCTTATACCACAGTGGCGACGGTTTTGAAAGTGCTGAAGGATAAAGGGTTTGTGGAGGCTCAATCATCCGGCAATGTGCTCACCTATTTCCCGCTCATCAGGGAAGAGGATTATCGCCGCTTTGCATTTGATAAAGTGTTCAGCGCATACTTCAACGGTTCTTATGAGAACCTTGTATCCTTTCTCGTAGAGGAGAAAAGGCTTGATGAAGCAACTTATCAGCGATTATTGGAATTGGCCAAAAAATTAAAAAAGAAGTAGGATGGTTATCTGTTGTTACCTGCTGGAAGCAAATATCTATCTGTCGGTGGCGTATCTTTTTTATGCGCTTTTGCTTAAAAGATATACGTTCTTTCAACAGCATCGTTATTACCTGTTATTTGTTTCTTTTTTCTGTTTTGTCATCCCACTGATCAGTTGGAAAGGCGGGAGTGCCAGTAGGCCGATACAGGCGGTGCAGGAAATCGTGGAGCCGGCGCTTTCTGCTATTCCCGGTATTCGTCCTGCAACTGTTCCGGTAGGTTCTTTACAGTCATTTACGGGAACAGATCTGTTGCTAATCCTGTTTTGTGTTGTCGCTCTTGTGAATATTCTACGCCTGGTTCATGGTGTGATCAGGATCGCTTTGCTGCATCGTCGCTCCGAAAAACTGATACAGGATGGCATGACAATAGCGTTGCTGGCTGAACAACATACGGTCTTTTCTTTTTTCAGCTGGATATTTTCACATCGATCTTTTGTGGATGACCGTTTTGTCCGGGAACACGAGATGATCCATGCGAGAGAATTACATAGTGCGGATATTCTATGGTTCGAATTGGTCAGGGCTATCAACTGGTTTAATCCTGTATCGTATTTCTTACTAAAAAGCGCAAAGATCAATCATGAATTTATTGTGGATGCAAAGCTTGCTGAAAAAAATGATCCCTATGCTTATGCGATTACGCTGATCACGCACGCGCGTGCTCATTCCCTGGATCTGACCCATGCTGCATTTGCTTCCGATCAGATTGAAGCGCGTATGGAAAGGATGATCGCCGAAAAATCATCACACTCCTCGCGCAGATTGCTCTTGCTGTTTTTCCCGGTGTTGATGCCGCTGATCTTTTTTTCTGTGTTCAGGCTGGATAAAAAATATGCATTGCTGACGATACTGGAGGCCGACCAATCAACTGTTGTGGCCCATCCGGAAACCATCGTCTACAAGACTCCTTTAGATCAGGAAGCCAGTGTTGAAACCCAAAGCGGAGATAGCCATCGTGATACGATCCCGGTCAAAGAAGTGAGATTTGCTGATGGGAAAAGAAAAGTTGCCCAGCCCAATAAGCAAACAATCACCGGGAGAGATCCCGTGTTGCAGAAGGAAAAGGAGTTGGCCTATGCGTCGCTTTATCCTTCTTCCGTTGAGGATCGTCGGGAAACAAGCGCTCTTCCGCCTAATGAGAACCGACCGATGGCAGGAGAGAAAGTATCTGTCTATGGAAAATATGCTTCATTGCAACGGCCAGATACGTCGGTCGATCATAATAAAAACCTCCGGCGTGTGGTGTCTGTATATCCGCAAAACCGTTATGGGGATGCGGCTGATAAGGGTACCGGAAGTTCAGTAAGTTTATTTGATTCTACCAGATACAGAAGGGCTTTCAGTAAGATCGTCATATAATTCATCAATCTATCAAGGTAAGGTATTGCATTCGTTCAGGCTGTTGCGCATAGCCGGAGAGGGATGCTATTACCCGGAACCATCATCTTCTAATATAATATATCACTATGCTTTTAACAAAGAAACGCAGGTTCACAGCACCTGGCGAACGGTATGCCATTCCCGGTCATCTAAAAATCTTTACAACACGGACGAGGCTGTGTATCCTGGTATTTTTAGTATCGATGCAGGCGATGTCTCAGACGCTTAAAGTATTTCCTTTGCAGCCATCACCCGGCGATACGATCATGATCAGTTATGATCCGAAGGGAGGAGTGTTGGAGAATGACTCCATTATTTCCTGCCGGGTATTGTTATACAGTGATTTTCAGTTGAAGGCCACGAAGGTTGCGCTTGTAAAGGATAATAGTGTGTACAAAGCGTTTGTTACAACTGACTCGCTGGCCCAACTCATTGCATTTTCTTTCGCAGCCGACAAAAAAGGCGACAAGCAAACCAATGGTATCACCAGGTTTCACCGGAATGGTAAGCCGGTAGAAGGGGCTTATTACCTCACCGCAGAACTTTATCTTAGCCCGTCTGGGAAAAATCTGTTTGGGTTTGATAAAGAATATGCAAAGGCATTGTCATTTTATGAAAAGGAACGGGAGTTTCATCCGGATGGTAAGTTCCACATTTCTGTGATCCAGGGATATTTGAAATGTCTGCTGAAAACCGATTCTGTTCTTGCTGTCAGAGAAGCCAATGCATTGCTGGACTCTGTAAATGGCAAGACCAAATTGACGGATCTTGATATGCTCTTTAAGTTCAGGGTATATGAAGCCATCAATCAGGGTGATGCTGCACAGAAAACACTTGCTGATCTGCAAAAAGCATATCCCAGCAGTCCGGTGATCTTCTCCCGGAGATACAAAGAAGTGGTCAGCCCGCAACCTGCGGAAGAAATGGAAACGCTCGCTCTTGCATTGATCGCGGATTATAACATGATCGATGGTGCAGAGTTCAATTATTTCCTGCCATCGGTCTATGGCGAACTTTGTAAGCAGTATAGTAAAGAAGTGAACCTGGAAAAGTTCCATGAATATCTGAGTAAACTGACCAATCCTGCAGCGATTGCGTACAACTGTCATCTGGCAGCGATCTCATTACTTGAAGCAGATCAGGAAATCAGTGAGGCGGAAAAGTTAGGCAGGAGATGTATAGAACTGGCGGATTCATTGGGTTTGGAGAAAAGCAATCCAATGCAGTACGGCGAGTACCTGTCTGTAGTGGGTGAAGCATTATTGAAACAACAGCGCAACAAAGAGTCGTTGCATTATCTTTCGAAAGCACATGTATTGTCAAAAGGCACATCTCCGGAGATCAGCTTACTATACGCAACTTCACTGGCGCGTGATAAGCAATTTCAAGTCGCGCTTCCTCTCTTTGATTCATCCATCCGGCATACGGATGTCGATTCTTCCTTAAAGAAATTGTTTTATGATGCCTGGCTGGCCGTTCATGGGAACGATGAAAAGTTCCAGTTGACGCTTGACACGTTACTGGCAACATCGGCGGCAAATAAAAAAGAGGTACTTAAAAAAGAGATGCTGAATGAAAAAGCTCCATCATTTCAACTGAAGGAGCTGCAGGGTAGGAGTGTTGATCTTGAACAGTTGAAGGGTAAGATCATTGTCCTCGATTTCTGGGCCGACTGGTGCGTTCCCTGTAAAATGGCATTCCCCGGAATGCAACAATTATTGAATCTTTACAGTAAAGATAAAGATGTCGTAATCCTCTTCATTCACACATTGGACAACTTTGCAGTCGACCTCAAACCCAAAATAAAAAAGTACCTGCAAGACAGGAAGTTTTCTTTTCGGGTACTCATAGACGAACGTTTGAAGAACGACGTCAGTTCTTACCAGGTTGCAACTCCTTATGGCGTAAAGGCACTACCTCAAAAGATCATCATTGATAGAAACGGCATTATCCGCTTCCGTTCAACCGGCTACGAGGGCTCTTCTGAAAAGCTTGTCTCCAAAATGAAGGACATGATCGAACTGACCCGCGCGTTGTAAGCGCTGTAATATGAATCGCTCAAAAGGAAAAGGCTGCACCAACCGGTACAGCCTTTTCATATCTGGCACTATTCGCGTTCATTCGCGTCATGGTTAGAAAGCGCGTTTTCCTAAAGGTTTTCCTTCCGCATCCAATTCCACGATCTTATATCCCATCTTCTGCAATCCGGGGAGGATCTTTGCCTTGTCGCCAACGAGCAACATATTCAGTTTATCTGCTGAAATATGTTTTTTGATCAATCCGTCCATTTCTTTCTTGGTCATGTTCTGCAGGATCTTTGCCTGCGTAGCGGTATAGTTTGCCGGAAGGTTATAATCAAGAATTCGTCTGATGAAGCCAGCTTTCTGAATACTGGTCTCATAAGCTCTTGCATCACGCTGGCCGATGGCATTTTTCATGAAGGAGAGTTCATCTTCTGTAATACCGTCTGCTGCGTAATTGCGCAGTTCTTTGATCACTTCGCCAAGTGCGCTGTCTGTTGCTTCTGCTTTAATGCCGGAGCTGAATTTGAAATCACCGTCATACTGATCGCCGGCAAAAGAGGAGCGGGCTCCGTAAGTCCATCCTTTATCTTCGCGAAGGTTCAGGTTCAGGCGGCTATTGAAATCGCCACCCAGCGCATAGTTCAGCAGGCCGGTTCTGAAGTATTCGCCTGTGGCGTCATACTTCAATCCTGTATTGTAGCCAACACGGAATTCAGTTTGTGCTGCCTTGGGAATATCGATCAGGTAGATCTGTGATTCGCTGTTAGGCATTGGAGTGGCTGCCACTTTTGGGACGGTCACATTTTTATTGGGAAGTTTATTCAGGAAGGCCAGCTTTGGAAGTATCTCCGCTTCTTTGATATCGCCAACAACTACTACTTTCAGTCCTTTACTGGTCATGTAGTTGTCGTAGTAGAACTGGATATCGTTGAGGCTGATATTCTCCACCGTTTCTGCCGTTCCGCTTTCGGAGATCGCGAGGATATTGTTAGGTCCGAAATTCAATTTTGCGATCACATCTGACGCCACGGTAGCAGGCTGCGTTTTGCTTTGCTTAAAGCTTTCCAGTAATTGACGTTTGATACGATCAAGATCTTCCTGGTTGAATTGGGGTTTGAACAACCTTTCTTCTGCCAGGGCAAGTGTTTTGTCCAGGTTTTTTTTAAGTGTGTGGATGTTCAACGTGATCTCGTCTTTACCGCTGCTGACGCTGATGGAGCTGGCGATCTTCTGCAGTTCGGCGGAAAACTCTTCAGCGCTGCGAGTTTTCGTGTCTTCGTTCATCATGCGGCCGAAGAGGTTAGCCAGGCCTACTTTTGACAGTTCATTTGCCTGCATGAGGTGACCACCGGGCATCGAAATTGAAATGGTTACTGTCGGGATCTCTGTGTTTTCTGTTCCGATCATTTTGATTCCCGAAGGAAGATCTTTTCTCCAGAAGGCAGGGACTTTAACTGTTGGGTTTGGACCATTGCCGGGCATTTTCTTCCTGTCAAAATTATCTTTCGCCTTCGTGTATTTCAATCCTGCATAACCGTAGTCCGGACGCTGGTAATGTGTTGTATCGATGGTATAGTCATTCGCACGTGCGATCAGGTCTTCCTGACCTTTTACCAATACGCTTAAGATAACGTGCGGTTTGTTTTTGATATATTTTTCATAAACCCGCAGCACGTCTTCTTTAGTGAGCTTGCTATATTGTTCCATCTGCGTTTTGATCATGTTGGGGTTGCCGGTGAAAGTCTGGTATGCGGCGAGTTGACTTACTTTACCGGATACACTTGCCAGTCCATTGATCGTGCGGGCTTCAAATTGCGTTTTGAATCGTTCAACATCTTCGTCAGTTACGCCTCTTTTTTCAAACTCTGTCAATGCTTCTTTGATCAACGCTTCCATTTCAGCGAGTGTTTTACCCGGATAGGGTGTTACAGAGAAAGCAAATTCTCCGGCGAGTTCAGACGCCTGGTTGCTGGCACTGGCAGATAAAGCTTTTTGTGGCTTGATGAGTGTTTGATACAAAACGGAGTTCCTGTTGCCACCGCCGCCACCGCCGCCGCGACCACCACCACCACCGCCGCCAAGAACCTGGGCCAGGCAGGAAAGCGCTGCTTCGTCTTTGTCATAGTCGCGGACAGTTGGGTACACCAATCTCAGCTGTGCTGATCGTGCATAGTTATCTACATAGCTTGCGTATCGATCTTTTGTAATTTGGACAGGCTCAAGTTTTACAGGAACCACTTCCGGTCCACGCGGAATACTGCCGAAATATTTCTCGGCCCATTTAACGATCTGCGCCGGCTGTACATCACCACCAATGGTCAACGTCGCATTGTTGGGACCATACCAGCGAAGAAAAAAGTTTTTCAGGTCATTTACATTGACAGCGTTCAGTTCCTCAATGTAGCCGATCGTGAGCCAGGAATAGGGATGGCCGTATGGGTAGAGATTTTTAGCAGATACTTCGCTGAGTAATCCGTAAGGGCGATTATCATAATTCTGACCGCGTTCATTTTTTACGGTAGACCGTTGGATCTCAAATTTCTTTTGAGTGACGGCATCCAGCAGAAAGCCCATACGATCGGCTTCAAGCCAGATCATTTTTTCTACCTGGTTGCTTGGCACCGTTTCATAATAGTTGGTGCGATCGCGGTTAGTGCTGCCATTCAGGGTTCCGCCGGCTTCTGAAACAATCTTGAAATGCTGCTCGTCGCCAACGTTATCAGATCCCTGGAACATCATATGTTCGAAGAAATGCGCAAAACCCGATTTGCCGATCTCTTCACGTGCTGATCCAACGTGATAAGTTACGTCAATGTGCGCAACGGGGTCTGAATGATCCTCATGGATCACTAACGTCAGGCCATTAGGAAGCTGATACTTTTCATAAGGGATAACAAGCTCGTCGCCCTTTTTGGTCACTTTTTCGATGAGTTTGGTCTGTGCAGATGCTAGACTTACTACTAACATCAGCGCAGCGCCGGAAAGCAATTTTTTTCTCATACGTGTTTGGTTTAAAAAAATGTTCGATGTGATTCGGCCAGAAAGTATTTGACGATAAAGAGCGGGAAAACTCCCATCTACTTGCAGAAAAAGGCTTCCGGGCGAGAAAATCGATATTGGGGAGAATACATGGTAGCCAACCGGTCAATGGAAAGTGATGATCGTTCATCGAAGTCCACGGGTGAGCAGGCTGACAGACGTAAAAAGGGGTGAAAAAGACCTGTATCCTTCTTCAACGCTTACTAATCCTGGAAAAAAAACACTGATGTGACCATAATCCCCCATTCCCTCATGAAACTACCGTAAATTTGCAGCCACAATTTTTGTAGACAATGGCCCGTAAACAGGAAGTCCTCCAGGACGTAGTGATAAAATTCGCCGGTGATTCTGGTGATGGCATGCAATTGACTGGTACACAGTTCACTAATAACACAGCCCTCTTGGGCATTGACCTTTCAACCTTCCCGGATTTTCCGGCGGAGATCCGTGCCCCGGTCGGTACGCTGCCTGGTGTATCCGGGTTCCAGCTCCGTTTTTCGAGTGACCGCGTTTTTACACCTGGAGACTCGTGTGATGTGCTGGTTGCCATGAATGCGGCTGCGTTAAAGGCGAATCTTGGCGCACTGAAAAAGGGGGGAAAGATCATCGTCAATACCGATGGTTTCGACGCGAAAAATCTCCGTTTAGCCAATTATCCTGATGGAGAGAACCCGATAGAGAATGATAGCCTCCAAAGCTATGAAGTGATCAGGATGGATGTGACCAAAATGACCCGTGAAGCCCTGAAGGAATTCCAGATGGGGATGAAGGAAAAGGACCGTGCAAAAAACATGTTCGTTCTCGGTTTTCTCTATTGGCTGTATGGCCGTGACATGTCAAACACAACGGATTTCCTGAAAGAGAAATTTGGTAAGAAGCCGGATATCCTGGACAGTAACATGAAAGTGCTGCAGGCCGGGTATAACTATGGCGATACAACGGAAGCTTTTGCCATTACGTACAAGGTAGAAAAGGCGAAGATGCCTTCGGGCGATTACCGCTCTATTATGGGTAATCAATCGCTGGCATTCGGATTGATCGCTGCTTCTCATGTCAGCGGTTTGCCGATGTTCCTCGGCACTTACCCGATCACACCTGCTTCAGATATTCTGCATGAACTGAGCCGTCATAAAAACTTCGGTATCCGTACATTCCAGGCGGAAGACGAGATTGCTGCCATTACTTCAGCAATCGGAGCTGCTTATGGCGGTGCATTGGGGGTGACAACCACTTCTGGTCCGGGTATGGCATTGAAAGCTGAAGCAATGGGACTGGCGGTGATGCTGGAGATCCCTTTGGTGATCATAGACGTTCAACGGGGTGGCCCGTCGACGGGTCTGCCAACGAAGACAGAGCAGAGCGATCTGCTGCAGGCGTATTACGGAAGAAATGGAGAATGTCCGATGCCTGTGATCTCTGCTTCTACCCCGGCGGATTGTTTCGAGGCTGTCTATGAGGCGGTGCGTATCTCTGTACAGCATATGACGCCCGTTATCTTTCTTAGCGACGGCTATATCGCGAATGGAGCAGAACCCTGGAAGTTCCCGGCAACGGCAGATCTTCCCCCGATCCATGTCAAGTTTAAAACGGAGCTTGGTCATGGCGAAGAAAAACTGCAGCCATATCTGCGCGATGAAAAACTCGCACGTCCATGGGCTGTACCTGGTACTCCAGGTCTGGAGCATAGGATCGGCGGTATTGAAAAACAGAATATCACCGGTAATATCAGCTATGATCCGGAGAACCACCAACTGATGGTGAAGATCCGCCAGGAGAAAGTCGATAAGATCGCGGAATATATTCCGGAACAAAAGATCGATAGCGGTGCGGCGAAAGGAAAAGTGTTAGTGCTGGGCTGGGGCTCCACATTTGGTGTGATCAAATCAGCCGTTGCAGAACTGATCGCCGCTGGCCATGAAGTAAGCCATGCACATCTTCGTTATATGCGGCCTTTTCCGAAGAACCTGGGATCGATCCTGAAGAGCTTCGATACCGTGCTGATTCCCGAGATCAACAACGGGCAACTGATCAAGATCCTGCGTGATGTGTACCTGATTGATGCGAAAGCGTATAATAAGATAATGGGTGTGCCGATCACCAAGACCGAACTGGTCGAAGAGATCAGGAAATACCTGTAATCAAGTTTGTAAAGGGAAGCCCCGGCCAGTTTTGGCCGGGGCTTTTTCTATGAATTGACTACGCGGCTATGTAAATTTAAAATGAGCGGAGCAGGTTGATGGTCGAGGGGATGCCGTTAGCTGTCAATCATTCCGGCAGGGATCATCGCACGCTACATGAGGTTGTTGGTCGAAGGACGCAAAGCCCTCTAACCGGGCATGCCGGCCGCAGTCTGCCTGCGCTCTGAATCATGCGAACAGAATTCCCTGTACCCCGGGGCCGGGGCGGAAGAACGTTCTTGTTCTCTTCTTTTGAGATGTTTGAACGAGAAGGATAGCGCTGATTCAGCTTTTGCTGAAAGGACGACATGTATCTTGATTGAACAGGCAATCATGTATACAAAGTATCCTGCCCGTCTCCAGGTAATTTTCTATGCTTCTATTTCTTTGCTTATCTGTCCATATTTCCTCTTTTTTACCCTGTTTACAATCTTGTGAAAATATAAGATAAGCGTCTCCACTTATAGCGGACATCCCCACCACCCACCCCCCCCATCCGCCATAAGCGGAGACAACTTAAATAAGATATATCTCGTTGTAAAGATGGCTTTCACGAGGGCCGATTCCAAGGGTAAAACACAAAATGTTAGAGGAAAATAACGGGAAAAACAAGAGGATAAAACAATTGAAAAAATGGGGCAAATGACTAAACGATGTGCTTCATATCAGCCCGGACTATTCAAAAAATTCCATGCAGAATGATCTTCGGGCCTCTAACTGATGATGTTCCCGTCACCACCATTAACATACCGTGACTGCGGTTTGATCTGTTTACCCGCTTTTAAATAAAGCTGAAACGAACGCAGCCTGGCAATTGCGTTCGTTTCACTTCATGTTTCATTCTGCATCGCCGGAGACATTCGTCTTAATGCTGTTCGATCACTGCAAAGAATCCGTCTCTATAGTTATCGCTAACTGGCAGGGAATGTTGCTGGATAGTCACCGACTTGCGCGACGCTGTATGGATCTTCCTGATCGCAACAATGTATGACCGGTGAATGCGGACAAATTCTTTCCTATCCAGCAGGTCTTCAAAATATTTCAGATTATGTAAAATTAATAGTGGATTAGGTGCACTTGTTAAATGCATCTTTGTATAGTCTTTATATCCTTCCAGGTAAAGAATGTCATCAAAGAAGATCTTGTGCATCTTGTGAGATACATTAATAAAAAAGTAGTCCTTGCCTTTTTCTTTGTCTTTGGAATGTTTCGCTTCAACAAAATCCTTTACCCGGTTACACGCGGTGATGAACTTTTCAAACGATATGGGTTTGAGCAGGTAATCCATCGCCTTCAATTCAAATCCATTCAGCGCATATTCGCTATAGGCTGTTGTAAAGATCACTTCAGGCTTGTTCTTCAATGAACGATAGAAGTCAATGCCAGTAATGTCCGGCATTTTTATATCAAGGAAGAGCAGGTCAACAGAAGATGATTCCAAAAGAGAAATAGCCTGCAGCGGCTCCTCAAACTTTCCAAGAAGCTTAAGATAAGGCGTCTTGTTTACAAAATCTTCCAGCAACTGAAGCGCGAGTGGTTCGTCGTCGATCAGAACACAGTTAAGCATTGGTGAGTGGTACTTTTAGGTTTACGGTGTATTGATCACCGGAGTGATGATAATACAGCTTGTACTGATTGGGGTAGAGTAATTCAAGCCTGCGTGTAACATTTTTCAGCCCTAATCCGCCGGGGACAAAACTATCCTTTTCCACTATCGGGTTGCTAACAGCGAGTGTTAAGGTTTCTTCAAAGATTTTTATATCAACAATAATAGTAGAAGGCTGAGAGTAGCTGATACCATGTTTGAACGCGTTCTCTATAAAATTGATCAGCAATAAAGGCGCAATGAATTTTCCTTCCTTGTATCCTCCGACCTTGTAGAACAAGGTTACTTTAGATGAAAGCCGAAGCCGCTGAAGAGCAATGTAGTTGTCAATGTATTGTATATCGTCTGACAATGGTACTTTGTCGGCTCCGGAGTCATACAAACTGTAACGCAATAGTTCTGATAACTTGAGAACTGAGTACTCGGTATTTTCCGATCGCGCGTGGGCCTGAGAATAGATGGAGTTTAAGGTGTTGAAAAGAAAATGCGGATTGATCTGTGACTTCAAAAAGTTTACTTCCGCGTTTAGATTTGCATTTTCCAAGTTTCGTTTTTCATGTTGATTCCTGATAAAAGAGTAAGCGAGTCGGATCATTCCGCCCAATAGCAGGAGGAAGAAACAGGTGGATGCCGTCCTGTTGATCGTAAAGAATAATGCAGGCTCAGCGGGTCTTGCTAAAAAACGGTCGCGGACAATTTCTCTGGGGATTCCCGGAAAGGCTTCCGGTCCAATAGAGTCGATGATGAATGTCCTTACTTCATCCGGCGCATTCCTCAAACGGACAAACCCCTGTCTGCCGGGCCCCTGCGACATCATTCCCGGAACATTATTGCGTAAGAAGATATCAGATGCGCAAACCAGTATTATCGCAATAAGAACAGACCCGAAATATAAAATGTATCTCTTTTGTTCGAATAAACGTGGAAGGAAGAAATAGTAGTTGACATAGAACAAAGCGATAGGAATGATCTTGGTAATGATCTCTCTTCGCCAGATAGGATCTCCCTGGAATCTTGTTGGATAAAACAGCAAAGGCAGCAAGAGAAATGCCGCCCATGCTGCTATATGCACCAGGATGATCACTATAAGATGTGGTTTGCTTTTTGTTTTTTCGAAACCGAATAGGGTAAACAGAAAGCGGTTGATTTTTTCTTTATTTGCCATAATTACTTCAATGATGGACAGATCTCTGCGACTTCAGCATGCGACAGTGTCGGCAACTCGTCATTATCCATCAGTTTCTTCAACACGAGGTTGGCAGCTTGTTGAGCCTGGACTTTCTCCGGAAAGGGAATTCCCTTCCCGATAGAAGGGATAGACTCCTGATGAATGATCACGCTATCATTCACCAGGATGTCATATCCCCAACCATTCCAAACCGAAAATACCTCCGCTGAATAGCGGGCGGCTTTTTTGACTGATTGCTGACGGGTCTTGTAAGCCAGTATCGCAATGGATACAAGCAGGGATATCAGCAGTACAGTGATCGTATGTTTTGATAATTTCATTGGTTGTTTCTGGTCGTATGCATTGCAATGAACGGTGTGTTGCCGGATGTTCATCGCGATTGCCTGTATTAGTCATTATCCACCTGTTCATCATTGGGAAGCAGTTCATACATGTTATCCATGGTCAGTGAGATATTGCGGCCGGTTGCTACAAAGCCGCGACTGCTGATATTGAAACCTATTGCGCCGGTGCGGGATGTGCCTTCAAAGCCGGTTTTTTCGGTCCATCTGTCCGTTGATGGATCATACTGCCAGGTTGTTGCATTATTGGCTGAATTATTTTCCCCGGTTGCGAGATAGACATAATTTCCGATCACAAATGTTACACCGTTTGAACGGGGGATCGTTCCGTAGTCATCGTCGTATGAATCATCGGAGTAGTTATAGATCTTTGTTTTTTCGGTCCATTCATCTGCAGATGTATTGTACACCCAGAGATCCTGCTGGATCTCGCCATTGTTATTTCCTGAACAGATATATGCCTGACCGTTAACAACAAACGCCATTGCTGCGGAACGCTTTGATCCACCTACACTGGCCTTCTTGGTCCATAGATTCTGTGCAGGATCGTATTGCCAAAGGTCTTTTAAATAATTGCCGTCGTATCCGCAGCCTATATATCCTTTTCCATCTACTGCAAACGCTACAGCATCATACCTTGCCGTGCCTGCGAACTCTGCCTTTGCTGTCCAGGTATCTGAAGCCGGATCATATTCGTAGAAGTCTTTTAATCTTGCAGATCCATCGTAACCGGTGCCTACATAACCTTTTGTGCCGATAGAGAATGCGACGGCAGAATTACGTGCCGCACCCGGCAGGTCCGCTCTTTGCGTCCAGTAACGTTTGGTTGTACTGTATTCCCAAAGATCTTTGAAGCGTTCGGTGGTAGCGGTGCCTGAGCAAACATAGGCGATGTCTCCGATCGCAAAACTAACAGCTTCGCTTCTGGCATTGCCTTCAAAGTCGTCAGATTTTTTCCAGTTGCCAACCAGTTCGCTGTCGTCGTCGGTTGATTTAGTGCAGCCCTGCGATACAATCATGGATGTGGAGATCATAGCAGCACCGATGAGATAAGCGTGTACATTTTTCATTATAAACAGTTTTGATGCTGGAGGCCACTGGCACTCCGGGGTCTTAGATGAAATTTTTATAAAAATATCAGTGCAGCACGGGAAGGATATCCTAAAATAGATGAATAGCCCGGGTGACTAGATGAATCGGGCGGGTTTCTCGATTCAGGCTTTAAGAGAGGATGGCTGGTATTCGATGGAACGTCCATTGCAACGCGCTTCAACTGCAGGCCTGTGCGATAGCATCCTGTAAGTGGAGTTTTGATCGGCCCTCAATCGATGCTGATCGTACATCGGACGATAGGTGCCCAATCGTCTCCAAACATTCATTCGCCGATTTATTCCCCACGTTGATATACTATAACACTTTTTCATTCTTCTCCACAGATAAATTCGCCCATTCGAAACTAAACCCAATCATCATGAAGGGAATTTACCTGCCCGTTATCAGTGTGCTTCTCCTTGTTTCATGCACACGCAAGGAGATAGAATTCGGTACCATTCCGGAGAATGCATATACAAGTATTGCATATATAGATACGGTGTCTGCTCAACTAACAACTGTTCTGCTTGATTCCTTTAAGACAAATGCTGATACTTCTTTTTTGTTGGGCCGTTACCATGATCCATATCTTGGAACCATTTCCGGGAAACCTTTTTTTCAATTGAGTGTACCTGCCAGTCTTCCAGATATACCATCTTCTGCCGTGTTTGATTCACTGAGCCTGATCATCAGGCCCAATAAATATTATTACGGAGATACTTCCCAGCCACAAATGGTTACAGTATATGAGCTTGATCAGCCGATCGCTTTTACGTATAACAATCAGCTATACAATACGAGTAATATCCCCGTAAGATCAGTTGCGCTCGGGAGCCGGTCTGTTCGAATCAGCCCCGCCAATACCGATTCTTTTACGATCCGTTTATCAGACAGTAAAGCGGCAGAACTTTTTAATAAAATAAGACAGAAGACTTCTGATGTTACGACGCAGTCAGAGTTTCTCAATTACCTGTACGGTCTTACGATTGGAACGGCCGGTAATGATATCGGCGCTGTATTTGGCCTGAAGGGGACAGACGCGTCCTTCGTTATGCGTTTGCATTATCATCTTACCATTCCTTATCACCAGGCAGCGTTTGTCGATTTTACATCCCTGGCCAATGACTACGCGTTCACGCAGGTACTGCCAGACAGAACAGGAACCGGTTTGGCTGTTTTAACACCGGGAATATCGGAACTTTCTCCTTCGCTTACCAATGGCAGAGCCTTTCTGCAACCCGGTTCTGGTCTTACCCTGAAGATGACTTTCCCTGCTTTGAGAGGAATATTGAACCGGGAGAATAACGGACTAGTGAAATTGTTAAAGGCAGAATTACTCGTTAAGCCAAAGGAATTGTCTTCCGATCTGTTCATGTATAAACTTCCCGCTGCTTTGAGCCTTGCTCAAACGGATGCAACAAATCTGGTGGGCAGCAGTTTGCTTGATTCTACGGGCCTGGCTACACTTGTTGCCACCCCAACGATAGACCAGGTCTATGGCGTTAATAACTACTACAGGTTTACGGTTACGCAATATATCAATCAGATGCTGACAACTACAGGCATGGAGAGATCGGGATTCTATCTTATGCAGCAGTCATCGATCGGCCGGATCATGGATCGCCTTGTCGTGGAAGCTTCCGGGGGTAAGGAAGCCGGCGTCGTGTTGTTACTATATGTTTTAAATATCAATAACTAAGGCTTATGAAATATATTAAACGATCACTGCTGATGTCAGCAGGTGTAATTGCAATATCACAAGTCAATGCCCAGAACATGAACAGCCCCTATTCCATCTACGGCATTGGCGATATCGATTTCAGATCATATAACAGAACAAGTGGTATGGGCGGCGCAGGCCTGGCGTTAAATTCATCGTATTATCTGATTGATAATAACCCTGCCGCCATTGCCGGGTTGCAAAAGAGTTTTTATACGATAGATGCAGCATTCACCGGGAAAACGGTAAGGTATTCCGGCGGACCGATCAATGCAGATAATAGCGATAACAAGGATTTTTGGATCAAACGCCTGGCGTTTGCTGTTAAGATCAACAATAGCTGGGCAAGCGGAATCGGGATCGGACAATTCAGTAACGTGAACTATGTGTTGTCCGGAACAAAACCTGTTGATGGTACTACTGGCACTTATACTACGTATTACGAAGGTGACGGAGGCCTGAATGAATACTACTGGAATAATGCATTCAAAATTGGTAAACGATTAACCCTTGGCGTAAAAGCCTCCATTCTTTCGGGCTCGGTAAACCAGACAGAAACGGTCAGCGATGCAGGCTTATCCACTCCTGTGTCAACAAAGATCCAGGACTACATGAGCAAGGCAAGGTTTCAATTTGGGGCGATATATACGCAACCTCTTAACAAGCACTGGGATCTATCTTTTGGTGGTAAATACATTCCAACTGTTAACATGCGCTCAGACAGATCGCTTACCGTCACTGATGGTTCATCAACGATACTCGAAGATGATTTTATTAAAACAGACCGGTTCAGCTTGCCAAACACATATGCTGGAGGCATCGCCTTAAAGAAGCGCAATAAGATCACGTATGCGCTCGACTATTCCTATGAGGATTGGGCTTCACTCAAGATCAGGGATAATGGCTGGCAATTGATCAATAGCAGTCGCGTTGCCGGCGGTATTGAGCTGTCAAGGCAGGCAACCACCTGGAATAAACAAACAGTAGAAAAAGGATTCTTTCAATTCGGTGCTTTTTTTAATAATTCATACCTGCAGGTAAGAAATGAACCGATCCGTGAATATGGGATCACGGCAGGCATGGGAGGGATCATTGGTGGAGGATTGTTTTATACGATGTCTCTTGAGGCAGGAAGCAGGGGAACGAAGCAGCAGAACCTGATCAAAGAGAATTACCTTCAGGCCACCTTTACTTTTTCGTACCGCGATTTCCTGCAAAGCAAAGGGCGGCGGTATGATTAAGCCGGGAAGCCTTTTTTGTTGATTCATCCGTTGGATATACAATTCATTCCCGGCCGGTATGCAGGGTAGGATAGAATCGATTAACTTGCCCCAAATCTTTTTATGAGAAACATATTATTGCTGTGCGCACTCATGGCAGGCGTTTATACCGCGAGTGCACAAACAGAAAAAATTGCTCCGCTTTCAAAACAAAAATGGCACTTTGGAAATCCCCAGGGACAGGATTCAACTGCGGGATACGCGCAGGTGGTCAAAGCGGATAACGTGCTCTATATATCAGGTACGGTAGCCCGTGATATTACGGAAGCCGGCATCCGCCAGCTTTATGCAACACTGGAAAAATGCCTTAATCATTTTGGAGCAACATCACAACATGTTGTAAAAGAAAACCTGTATACGCTCGACCTTGATGCGATGAAAAAGATGAATGAACTAAGGCGCGCGTTTTATAAGAATGATTTCCCTTCTGCAACCTGGATCCAGGTAAGCAGGCTTTATACACCTGATCTTAAAGTAGAGATCGAACTCGTAGCGCATCTACCCAAATGATTGACTGCTTTGGTTGAGGTAAAAATACGTGCTCATTCCGGCCCGGTCCTTTCCTTGCTATGGTGGATCGGGCCGGAATGAAACAGTAATGTCATTCTGCTATTTCACCCTCGTTCTGAAAACATAGCCCAATTTCAGCAGCATACTGAAATACGCATCGTTATTCTTGTTATTTCCTCTTTGTCCTCCGATGATAACACTCCCGCCCGGCTGTATCTCCCTGGTCCGGTTGTAAAGATGTTCGGCAATCTCCACCTGCGACGGATCAAGATACCGGGGGAAAAGAGACGGATCGATATAAGATGTACTTACATCATCAAGATAATCGGTGAATAAGATCCTGTAAGCAAATTCCAGTTTAATATTGAACAGCGGGCCGGTTTCATATCGCAGACCGAACCCGATGGGAACAGCCAGCTGCGTCGTTTTATAGGTCTTTCTTTGCGGGTACTCGGCAAAGCCCTGTCCTTCAAGCCTCAATGGTGAAAGCTTATACCAATTGCTGCCGATCCTTGCTTCGGGATCAAAGGTGAAGCATGAGATGCCTGCCAACAGGTAGGGCGACCAGGAGGGGATCTTATCTTCATCCTGGAGATACCAGAACAATGGGTGTGTTTCGATACAGAACTGCCATTCCCGTATGCGGCTTCGGAAATGGAGGTTGCGGCCATATCTGCCATTCAGATCGGGATCCGTTTGTTTTAATACACTGTCTGCAGCATTGATACTTCCTGACTGAAAGTCAAATCTTAGCGAGATAATGTCTTTATACGTTGTTACAGCATAGAAACTCATTGCTGGCTTTGTTGATCGCCAGTCAATGTCTTTGAGGAATCGCCCACCATTTCCCTTTCTTCCGCCAAGATCAGTGAGGCAGTTCATAACGCCAGCGCTCGCGCCGGTCTCCCACACCCAGTTATAATTATAAAACCAGGTGTTATAGAATTGTTGACCGATCACAGGGTTGCCTGGAATAATAACAGCGCTGTAAACCAGCATTAATAAATACTTCATCAGCATTAAGGTTTAATGCCGCTTCAGGGGAGATAAAGCTACGTCAGGAGCGAGGCTTAATCAAAGGGGATTCCACCGTTTAATTTGTGAAAATACTGGCAGATCTTCCGTAAACCACACACTTCGCAGCGGGGATTTCTGGCGATGCAGATGTAACGTCCGTGTAAGATCAGCCAGTGATGCGCTTTATGGACGAGTTCTGTAGGAATGTTTTTGATGAGTTCTTTCTCTACGGCTAAAGGTGTCGAGGCTGTCTGCGGCACAAGTCCAATGCGCTTGCTTACCCGATACACGTGTGTGTCCACGGCCATGTTTGGTTGCTGATCTACTACAGAAGTGATCACATTCGCTGTTTTACGGCCAACGCCCGGCAATTTGATCAGCTCTTCAACGGTCATCGGGATCTCTCCATTGAAATCTTCCATCACCATCTTAGCCATACCGATCAGGTGCTTTGTTTTATTATTGGGATAGGAGATGCTTTTGATAAAAGGAAAGAGTTCGTCAAAGTCTGTGTGACTTAAAGCTGCCACATCAGGAAATTTTTCGAAGATCGCCGGCGTGGTCAGATTAACGCGCTTGTCGGTACATTGGGCGGAGAGAATAACTGCAACAAGGAGCTGATAAGGGTTGTCGTAGAAGAGTTCTGTTTCTGCATCGGGTGCATTCTTCTGAAAATACTCGATCACGTACTGGTAACGTTGTTTGCGGGTCATACGGATGCAAAGGTAGGGCGTATAACACTTTCTCTTTTATTGGCAGGTGAATATAAGATACACGCATAAAAAAAGGTCGTCCATTGAAATGGAGCGACCTATCAAAAACTTATAACAGAAACCTTTAAACCTGCTCGGCTGACTGTTCCCTGGCGTAGTTCAAAATGTCTAACACAACATTTGTCCTGGGAGCTTCCATTACTGTGTCAAGCCGCTTCATTGAGTCTTTCAGCACTGCTAATTTTTCACGCAGTGTCCAGTCAGACTCCAGTGCGTTTTTAATCGCAACTGTTTGTTCCTCAGATGCTTCGTTGTATAAATACAACAGAAGGTCTTCTGGTGTGTAATTGTTCATGAGCAAACCATTAATGTCCAAAATATAACTTGTCCGAAGTTATGTGTCCGGAATAAAAACGGGGGATTAAATGCCTTATTGCCCGCAAAAGGTTAATTATTCACTTTTGCGGAGTTTTCCGGTATAAGATACAGATCCTCATTGTCCCTTTTCATCAGGTATTTTTCCCTGGCATATTTTTCCAGTATACCGGGATTGGATTTAAGTTGCTCTAATTCTTTACGTTCTGAAGATATCTGGTCGGAATAATACTCGCGGCTCTCTTCCAGTTCCCGCAGTTGTTTTTTTCTCCCCATTTGCGTAAAAATGTCGTTTTTGTCAAAAAACAGCATGATCACGGCAAAAACGGCGATGGCAACAAAGTATTTGTTGCGAAGCCAGGAGGGGATGCGGGAAAACAGGTTCATGACCGGAGGTATTAAAAGTTAAAGGGTTTAAAAGTTTAAAAGTTTAAAGGTTTAAATGTTCAACAGTGAAGCTCAAAGGCAACTTTTTAAACATCTAAACCTTTAAACTTTTAAACTTTCGGCTTATTTCTTCCCAAACTTAATCTTTCCTTTCGGATAAACTGCGCTGCTGCCGAGTAGCTCTTCGATACGGATCAGTTGGTTGTATTTTGCAATACGGTCTGTACGGGACGCAGAGCCGGTTTTGATCTGGCCGCAATTCAGGGCTACTGCCAGGTCAGCGATCGTTGTATCTTCTGTTTCGCCAGAGCGATGGCTCATGATGGTATTATAGCCATTGTGCTGTGCAAGAGATACGGCGTTGATCGTTTCAGTAACAGTACCGATCTGGTTTACTTTAACGAGCAGACCGTTAGCGATGCTTTTATCGATACCGGTTTGCAGGCGAGTTACGTTTGTAACGAACAGGTCGTCACCCACCAGCTGGCATTTGCTTCCAACTGCTTGCGTAAGGGCAGCCCATCCATTCCAGTCATCTTCAGCCATACCGTCTTCAATAGAAGCGATAGGATAGTTCTTCACCCATTTCTCCCAGAATTTCACGAGTTCATCGCTGCTCAGGCTTTTACCGTCACTTTTATGGAAAACGTATTTTTTCTTTTTTGCATCCCACAGTTCAGTGTTCGCGGCATCCATTGCGATCATGATCTGAGACCCTGCTTTATAGCCAGAAGCCTGGATCGCTTCCATGACGGTATCGATCGCTTCTTCGTTTGACTGGATGTTTGGAGCGAAGCCACCTTCGTCACCCACGTTCGTGCTGAATCCTTTCTTCTTCAGAACAGATTTCAACGTATGGAAGATCTCCACACCCCAGCGAAGGCCTTCGCTGAAAGTAGGCGCACCAACCGGCATGATCATGAATTCCTGGAAATCGATCTTGTTATCAGCGTGCGCACCGCCATTCAGGATGTTCATCATTGGGATGGGCAGTGTTTTCGCGTTTGTACCGCCGATGTAACGGAACAATGGGAGAGACGCTTCTTCTGCGGCTGCCTTTGCAACAGCCATACTTACAGCAAGTGTTGCGTTTGCGCCCAATTTAGCTTTGTTCGGAGTTCCGTCGAGTTCGATCATTAACTGGTCGATACCTGTCTGATCCGCTACGTCATAGCCAAGCAGTACAGGGGCGATGATATCGTTGACATTTTTAACGGCTTTGAGTACACCCTTACCTACGTATTTCTTTTTGTCGCCGTCCCGCAATTCAACGGCCTCATGTGCACCAGTGCTGGCTCCGCTTGGTACGGCAGCACGGCCGAGGGCGCCTTCATCTGTTAATACATCCACTTCTACGGTTGGGTTGCCACGGCTGTCGAGGATCTGCCGTGCGAAGATTTCGGAAATGTAGCTCATGATCGGTTTCTTGAGTTTTTATATAAAATATCCGGATTGGTTAGCGCCCTGGCTAAAGCCGGGGCTCCGGGATCGATTGCAAAGAAACGAGTTTCGAGGAACGTTGCAAAACCTAATCGGTGGCGGTTTTGTCGTTGTCCCCTCACCGTTCACCAATGAACGGGGAGCGGACGAACCGGCACGCATTGTTATAATGACAGGCCTTGTTGCAGTTTGGAGCGGTCGGACAACCACCGACGTTGAATGGTCAACGGCTCGTTGTCAGATTCCGGAATACATCCTCTAAACTCCGGCTCTCCGTTTGCAGAGACACGATACTGTTATTATTCTGTAAAGCGAATTCAAGGATCTGTTTGCTCAACACCTCCGGATCGGGAGAAGTGACCCGGAACATTGTGTCGCCAAGCCGCTCCACAGCGGCATTTCCCAGTGCGGTCTTCAACGATTCTGTTTCCAGCGCTTTTTTGAAATGGACGACAACGGCCTGCTGAGTGGTTTCCGCCGTCTGAAGTTTCGACAACTTATCGTCCGCAACCAGCTGTCCTTTATTGATAATGATCACCCTGTCGCAGATCGCTTCCACTTCCTGCAGGATATGAGAAGAAAATAATACGGTTTTGTTTTTTCCCTGTTGCCTGATCACTTCCCGGATCTCAATGATCTGGTTTGGGTCAAGGCCTGAAGTGGGCTCATCCAGGATCAGGACTTCCGGCTGATGCACCAGCGCTGCAGCCAGTCCAACACGCTGCTTGTATCCTTTGGATAACTGTCCGATCTTTTTTTTGCTTTCCAGTTTTAATCCCACAATCTCTATCACCTGCTCAACAGCTTCTTTCGGCGAAGCTACTTCATGTATTTCCGCAATAAAGCCAAGGTATTCGCGAACATACATATCATAATACAGGGCGTTCAGTTCAGCCAGGTAGCCGATCTTCTTTTTCACAGACAGCGGATCAGTGCCAACCGGTATGCCGCAAACAACGGCTTCGCCGGATGTCGGTTCAAGGTAACCGGTGATGATCTTCATGGTCGTGGATTTACCCGCGCCATTCGGCCCTAGAAATCCCACGATCTCGCCTTTCTCCACTTTGAAAGAAATGTGGTTGACGGCTTTTTGTTCGCCGTACTCTTTCAGAAGATTTTTGACTTCGATAGACATGGTACAAACCTACGGAATAAGTAAGAAGTAAAAAGTCAAAATTAAAAAGTCACTCCGCTTACCACCAGCAGCATTCTGCCATTGATAAGCGGCGTGACTTTTATCCGTTAAAGATCATCGATCTCGTACACCGACTCAATCTCGGTTCCTGCCTTCATGTCAAATACAGGTTTAATGAGTCCGTCTTTCAGACTGTACACCCATCCATGCAGATCAGGGCGCTGTTCATTTTTCCATGCGCGCTGAATACTTGATTTGCGGGCGAGATTTTTTACCTGTTCCATCACATTCAGTTCAGTCAGCCTGTCTGCCCGCGCAGTATCATCGTTGATTGCATTCAATTCGTCTTCATGTTTGTGGTAAACGTCTTTGATGTTGCGCAACCACATATTCAGTACCGGCTTGTAATCTTTTCTGGAAGCGGCAGCCTGTACTCCGCCACATCCGTAATGGCCGCAAACAATAACGTGTTTTACTTTAAGGTGATTTACGGCATAGTCCAGCACGGCCAGCATATTCAGATCAGAATTAACAACAAGGTTGGCCACATTGCGGTGTACGAATATTTCACCGGGTTGAGTGCCGGTGATCTGGTTAGCCGGAACACGGCTGTCGCTACACCCTATCCAAAGGAATTCCGGCGTTTGCAACCTGGCAAGGTTAGTAAAGAATTCGGGGTCATCTGCAACCATTTCTGCAGCCCAGGCTTTGTTTTCCAGTAAAAGTCTGTCGTATGAAAGCATAAGATTTATCTGTTGGTTTGAAAAGAACTTTGTCATGGTTTAACACTGTACAAGGTACGAAAAAAAGAGGGCCTTCACGGGAAGCCCTCTTTTTAGTTTATATTATGTTTCAATGATCGAGCAGAAACGTATTATCAATAAGCTGATCAATTGGCCAGTTTAGCGAGGTCCTTATCATGTTCTCTCACGATCGTATGGTTGCCGGCATTAGCTTCATGAACGAGGTCGTGAAAACCCTGTTCCTTATTGCGGCTTTTTCTCAGTTCCACTTCAATATTTTTCAGCGGTGCGGCGATCAAAAAGTCTTCGATGGTTTCTATTACATCGCGATCGATATAGTCAGCACGCGTTGTGTCTATCAGTACGAAAGAATCTTCCGGCACTTCTTCCAGTTTGCGTTTGATGATGGCTTTGTTAAGAAAAGAAACATCTTTTCTTAACCTGAACAGGAACTTATTCTGATCATTGACCACGAACACGGCAGAGCGGAAATTGCTGCGGAAGGCGAAGAACAGACCGACGCCGATACCGATGATCACACCTTTCAGCAGATCCGTTGCAAGGATCGCCACAATCGTGATCACAAATGGAAGGAATGAATCCCAACCTTTTTTATAGAAGTTGATAAACAAAGAAGGCTTGGCCAGTTTATAACCTGTAAAGATCAGGATCGCTGCCAGCGCTGCTTTCGGTATCAGGTTCAGGATTGCCGGAATAAATGCCACACAAAGCAGTAATAATGAACCGTGCAGAATAGTGGACATTTTTGTTTTTGCACCGGAGTTGACATTCGCAGAAGAACGCACGATCACACTCGTTACAGGCAAACCACCAAGTAGTCCCGAAATGATATTACCCACACCCTGTGCTTTTAATTCGCGGTTGGTTGGCGTTACGCGCTGATAAGGGTCAAGGTCATCCACTGCTTCAATGCTCAGTAGTGATTCAAGGCTTGCTACAAGGGCAAGTGTCACACCGGTCATCCATACGGCAGGATTTGCGATCACACTCCAGTCAGGACTTTTGAAAAATGACATGAACTCACTTGCATTGGATGCCTGTGGAATGATCACCAGATGTTCTCCCTGTAATGCGCTGCCATTATTCTGGAAAAAAGTGTTGAGCCCGACACCGATCAGTACAACCAGCAAAGGCGCGGGAATGAGTTTGATGAAGCCACTTTTATTGGCTACGATCTTTTCCCAGGCGAAATAAACAGCCAGACAAACACCTCCGATCAGCAATGCGATCGGAGTGATATGAGCGAATGCTCCGATGAAGTTGGAAAAGATATTGCCTTTGTCCTGGGGTACACCTTCATCTGTTTCAAAATGCGAGTCATCGCCGAGCAGGTGAGGGAATTGATTAAGGATCAGGATAAGGCCGATCGCAGCGAGCATTCCTTTGATCACGTTATTCGGAACATAATCACCGATCACGCCTGCTTTCAGGAAACCAAGGATTACCTGCAATACACCCGCGATCACAACGGCAACCAGAAATGCTTCAAATGAGTTCAAGCTGATGATCGCTGCTGCTACGATAGCGGTAAGACCGGCGGCAGGGCCACTTACACTTAGATGCGACTTACTTAACAGGCCCACCACGATGCCGCCGACAATGCCGGCAATCAGGCCGCTGAATAATGGTGCATTTGATGCCAGGGCCACGCCAAGACATAAGGGAAGCGCTACCAGGAATACCACGATGGAGGACGGTATATCGCTCGATAGACTTTTAAGATAATCTTTTGCACGAGGTGCCATAACGACTTATTTTGATAGTAAAGGAGATACAGGGTGTTCTTTGATCAGTGATTTTCCGAATGTTGTTCGATGGTGGATGCCAGGTGGCCGTTTGCGGTCTACGGGCTTGCGGCACAGTGAACTATTCCCAGGCCTGGGAATGTTCAGCATCGTCATCAGTGTCGAACCAGGCTGCGGCCGTAGTGCATCGGCCATCATTAAAGGGATGGAATGACTACCCGCTTATTGATTATGCTTTTGGAGGTGGCGAAACCAGGTCGCCATGGAATGCGATGTATGCAGTAATATGATGTGTGCAGTAATGCGTAACGATGGTTGTGGAAGCGTGTTGGAGATCTTCGTTCTCGTGGAGATATTCGTTAGCTGTGGAAGCTGGTGATGAGGGTACTTTCTCTTCTTCCGTTCCCGCCAGCGGAGAGGCGGCATTTCCCTTCTTTTCCGTTTTTGCTTTCTGCTGCAAACCGGAAGTGAATGGTGCACTGACCGTCAGCCATAGAAGCATCAGTATCATCAGCACGCTGCTGGAAAAGACCAATATGTTTCGACGGAACATCATACGCGGAGTAAAATTATTCCAGGAACAAAAAGCATCAAAGAATGTTCCGGAAAGATTACATGAAAATTACAATTACAAGAACTGTTTTTTTAATGAGTAACTATTTGAGCTAAAATTCAAAGTGAAAAAATAGGCGTAAAGATTTATTTCTCTTTAATTCTAATCTTATCAGATTTTTAATTTTATGGAATGCTGAAAAAAAGGCCCCGCCTAGACAAGCAGGGCCGCAAAATCAACTCTGAGAAAAACGGGACCGATCGCATACGCGACCTATCCAGCATCTTTGTAGATATATTAAATGTGCCTGGGCACTTCTACTTATACAGTTGTTGCGCTTTCTTCTACTACAGCTTCTACATCTGCAAACATGGTTCGCGTAAAACTCACTTTACCATTCTCCACATTATAGATCCCTCCTACAACGCCGATCTTTCCTTCTTCATACAGACCACGGAGTATGGAGCTTTTCTCCAGGATCTCATTCATGCTTTCGATCACGTTTGCCTGTGCAACGATCTCCGCATAGTTCTCTTTACTGGTCTCTTTTGATGCTGCAGCTGTTTTTGCGATCGCCGGGTTTACTTTATCAAGCAGGCCGGTAAGATTACCCAACTTAACATGATCACAGGCTCCCTTGATGGCACCGCATTTGGTATGTCCCAATACAACCACCAGTTTGGAACCAGCCACTGCGCAGGCATATTCCATACTGCCGACAATATCATCATTTACTACGTTTCCGGCAATGCGGATGCTGAAAATATCTCCGATACCCTGGTCAAAAATGTGCTCTACTGAAGTGCGGCTGTCCATACAGCTGAGGATCACTGCCCACGGATATTGTCCGTTCGCTGTTTCATCCATTTGCTGCAGGAGGTCACGGTTCAGTTTCAGGTTATTGATAAAGCGTTTGTTGCCTTCTTTTAATACATCAAATGCATCAGAAGGGGTTAAGTTCTGTTGAAACTCTTTTGTATGCGTTCTCATTTGTTGATCGTAATAATAGATTGATAAAATGCCACCACAATTTTCATGCGGGACGAATAGTGAACTTGAGATAATTACGTTGGAAATCAGCCGGCTGTTCTTTCAACAGCATCTAAGGCATTAATTATGACAGGATAAGGCAGTAGAATGCCATTACTATCCAAGGCGGTTTGGGGGAGGGCAAAGCAACTCGCCGTGAAAGGCAACATACTCGGATACGGCATGCTGCGGAGTGTGGTTTAAAGAAAGCTCTGCCAGATGGAAAAGCTCACTATCCATATGCAAGTACTCTTCCGAAAAGGAATTGACTCCGTTAGAGGTCTTTTCTTCTGTGCTGCCCAGCGGTGTGCAGGCTTGTTCGTCATCTGCCGTATTATCCGCGCTCTGAGAAGACGCTGCCGTCAGTTCCTGTTGCTGAGTAGCTTTTAACTGAGCCGCAAATACAAAAGGCGCGCTCACCGTCAGCCAAAGCATCATCAACAGCATCGTAATGCTGGTGAAGTAATGTCTTAACTGATATGCTGAGTTTGCTTTTTTCATTGCGTTCGACGTAAAAATATACTAAAACAGCGAGAGAGAAAAAAGGTTTGAGTATTTTTTACATTATCATTTGATCCAGACGGAGTTTTATCCCTGTTTAAATGATTTCATCCGACTTTGAAGGCAGTTTGGCATACTCTCCTTTCAATGCATAAAGGCCGAATATAAACAGTCCCACTGCGATGGGTGTAAAGATCAAAATGATGATGATCCAGACAACCGGGTTGTTAATGTCCTTAGTACCAGAGGGATCGATGTGAGTGATAGCCCCACTTATAAGGAAGTAGATCACAGCAGGTGCCAATAAGACCCAAACCAATCCAAGCATCTTTTTTATACTATTCATAAAAAAAGTTTAAAGTTTTCTAATCCGTAACATTTTCATCGATCTTATTAGTTAAATATACCGCACCAATGATGAAGCACAGGGTGGCCACGCCGATCGGGTACCATAATCCAACCAATGCGTCAGCCGGGAAACTGGTGGTCAGTAATAAACCAATGAAGGGAACCAATCCGCCGAATACACCATTGCCGATATGGTACGGTAGTGACATCGAGGTGTAACGGATCTTTGTTGGGAACAGTTCCACCAGGAATGCAGCGATAGGACCGTATACCATCGTTACATAAAGGATCAGGGCAAACACCAGTGCTACAAACTTCCAGTAAGTTGCCGACGACAGGTGCTTATTGACTGCAACTGGAGAAGAAGAGGTCTTCTCTTCGATATTTAAACCGTCATGATTTTCTGTGATTGTATCCCGGTGCTGAAAGGTTACTGCGGATCCATCTGGAAATTCTTCTCTCGTTTCAATGTGCTTTACGTAAGTAATAGAGCCGGCGTTTTTAAGCGTATCGGTTTTCTTTACTTCAGCTTTACCGGGAGACAATGCCAGGTTACCAGCTGACCCTTGATTTTCGACCTTACTTTCAGTAAGAAAAAAATTAAAGATCGGACGGTAGGTCAGTATTCCGAGCAACATTCCAATGAGCATGATCCATTTCCTTCCCACCTTATCGCTCAGCCAGCCAAAGAAAAGGAAGAAAGGCGTGGCAAATGCAATTCCCCATAACATGATCGTACGGCTTTGTTCGAATTCAATGCCGCATTTGGTTTCGAGAAAGCTCTGTGCATAGAACTGCCCCGTATACCAGATCACTCCCTGGCCCATTGCCGCGCCAAACAATGCGAGCAATACCATTTTGAAATTCGCTTTATTTCGGAAACTTTCCTTTAATGGATTCTTCGAGGTTTTTCCTTCAGCTTTCAGCTTCGAGAACAAGGGAGACTCAGACATGCGCATCCGGATGAATATGGACACGCCTACCAGCAGGATGGAGATCCAGAACGGGTAACGCCAGCCGCCCCACTCTTTATTGAATGTGGAATCCGACATGTTCATCTTTACCAGCATGATCACACCAAGGGCAACGAACAATCCAAGTGTTGCTGTAGTTTGTATCCAGGCTGTGTAATAGCCGCGTTTACCTTTAGGCGCATATTCTGCCACGTAAGTGGCTGCTCCGCCATATTCACCTCCAAGTGCCAATCCCTGCAGTAATCTTAAGAGCAATACCAGTAATGGCGCCGCCATACCAATCGTTTTGTATCCCGGAACCAGCCCGATAAGAAAAGTGGACCCGCCCATCAATACAAGTGTAACAAGAAAGGTATACTTACGGCCGATCAGATCTCCCAGTCGCCCAAATACCAGTGCGCCAAATGGTCTTACAATAAACCCGGCAGCGAAAATGGCCAGTGTGCTTAACAACGCCGCAGTCGCATTGCCTTCAGGAAAAAACTGTGTACTGATTGTTTTGGCCAGCATTCCAAAGATGTAGAAGTCGTACCATTCTATCAGCGTTCCAACAGAAGAGGCCGCAATTACTGTCCGGATGCCACGGGGAGAAATATTATTCATATGTACAAGTTGCCTTCGAAAGATAGAAAGTAAAAAGTGAAAATTAAAAAGTAAAAAGAGATGCTAACAGTTGTATGTTATTTTGGTGGAGTAAATGCGTCATTCATTTATGCTATCGTTGCCGGCATCGTTACTGATGTCAGGGCAACGCTGCATGCCCGCTGTTTGGCTGGTGCAGGTGCCCGCTGATGAACGCTGATCAGTTGCTGAAAGGAAAAGAAGATCTGCGGATCTGCGTGTCCATCTGCGTTCATCAGCGGCGAACTACGCCAAACCGAAAGCAAATGGCAGGTGTTCCCAAGTGGTATTGATTACGATCCTGCTATATTTATCTTTCAGACCGGGAAAGTTTTTTAATTTTTACTTTTTATTTTTGACTTAACGCATCGAATAATCAATTAAACAGATTGTAATGTCATATCCCTACCAGATCAAGTCGCTAGAAGAATATAAGAAGGCCTACCAGCAAAGTATTGAGGATCCGGAAAAGTTCTGGGGAGATATTGCATCCAATTTCACCTGGAGAAGAAGATGGGATAAAGTGCTGAACTGGGATTTTAAAGAGCCCGCAATCGAATGGTTTGCCGGCGGTAAATTGAATATCACGGAAAACTGTCTCGACAGGCATTTGCCCTCGCTTGCGGAGAAACCCGCTATCATCTGGGAGCCGAACAACCCGGAAGAAAGAACAAGGGTAGTAACGTATGAACGTCTGCATAAACGTGTTTGCCAGTTTGCCCAGGTTTTAAAGAATAATGGTGTAAAGAAAGGTGACCGTGTGTGTATCTATATGGGAATGGTGCCCGAGCTTGCCTATGCGGTGCTGGCCTGCGCAAGGATCGGTGCGATCCACAGCGTGATCTTTGGCGGCTTTTCAGCGCAAAGCATCGCTGATCGCCTGGAAGACGCGAAGGCTGAATTTATCGTAACCTGTGACGGTGCATACCGTGGCGGAAAAGATATTCCCCTCAAAAGCGTCATCGATGATGCGCTGATCGGCAACAAAAGCGTGAAACGCGTCATCGTATACACACGCACGCGTACGCCGGTGAGCATGATCAAGGGCCGTGACGTTTGGTGGGAAGATGAAATGCGCGCTGTAACAGAAAGCGGTGAACAGGCGGAAGGATATGGCCAGATCGAAGTAATGGATGCGGAAGATCCGTTGTTCATTCTTTATACATCAGGAAGCACCGGTAAACCTAAAGGCGTAGTGCACACCAGTGGTGGTTATATGGTGTGGACCAACTACACGTTCGTGAATGCATTTCAATACCAGCCGGGGCAGGTTCATTTCTGTACAGCTGATATCGGCTGGATCACCGGGCATAGTTATATAATATATGGTCCATTGACTGCTGGTGCAACGTCCATCATGTTTGAAGGGGTGCCTACCTGGCCTGATGCCGGCAGATTCTGGGATATCATCGATAAATACAAAGTTGACATTCTCTATACAGCGCCCACAGCTATCCGCAGTTTGATGGGATTTGGGCTCGATCCATTGAAAGGCAAAAGCCTTGCTTCTCTCAAAGTGCTGGGTACTGTTGGCGAACCGATCAATGAAGAAGCCTGGCATTGGTATGACGAACATATCGGTAAAAAGAAATGCCCGATAGTAGATACATGGTGGCAAACAGAAACAGGTGGCCTGATGATCACCAACCTCGCAGGCGTTACGCCGGCTGTTCCTTCCTGGGCTACACTGCCAATGCCAGGCGTACAGGCGCTGCTGGTTGATGAGAAAGGACAGGAGGTCACGGAAAAAGATACTGACGGATACTACAAAGGAAATCTATGCATCAAAGCGCCTTGGCCGGGTATATTACGGACAACTTATGGCGATCATGAGCGTTTCAAAACAAATTACTTCAGCACTTACGAGAATATGTATTTCACTGGTGATGGAGCCTTGAAAGATGACCAGGGATTCTTCCGTATCACCGGAAGGGTGGATGATGTATTGAATGTCAGCGGACACCGTATCGGCACCGCTGAGGTTGAAAACGCGATCAATATGCATGCGAGCGTGGTGGAAAGCGCAGTGGTGGGTTACCCGCATGATATAAAGGGTCAGGGAATTTACGCATACGTAACGGTCACCGGTTTAAGAGGTGATGAGCAAAGTACGCGTCAGGATATCATTCAAACTGTTTCGAGGATCATTGGGCCTATCGCCAAGCCGGATAAGATACAATTCGTGAGCGGCCTTCCCAAAACGAGAAGTGGAAAGATCATGCGAAGGATCCTGCGGAAGATCGCCGAAGGCGAAACCTCGAATCTTGGAGATATTACTACGCTGCTCGATCCGTCGGTAGTTGAAGAAATAAAGAACGGGAAGTTATAATAATAAATAAAGCAGCCGGATAAGTGCTGCCTTACAGAGGTTTTCCGAATAATATAGTTGGTGCTGGATGAGCGCAAAAATTATTCCAGAGTCAGAGGATAAGTAAAAAGTCAAAATTAAAAAGGAAAAAATAACTCGCTTAAGAAGAGATTACTTCGTTACAGGGAGCTGTTTTTTTCCTTTTTAATTTTGACTTTTTACTTTCTGATCGTCACTTTTGTTCCGATCCCCGTGAAGCTGTATATCTCCAGCACGTGATCTTTCTTCATGGAGATACAACCCATTGTCCAGTTTTTAAACTTATCTATTACAAAATCTTCGTGCGGGTAAGTTCCATGGATACCAATTGATCCGCCAATGCTGGCATTTGCCGGTATCTCACCACGTTGTTTCCTGGCTTTGAATTTATCCCAGCTTTCTTTTGTAGGATAATCGATTGCCAGGAAGCGATACCATTTTTCATGCACACGTTTGCTGATGATCTTGAAACTTCCTTCAGGCGTGTTATTGTCGCCCTCCATTTTTTTATCGTCCAGGCTATTATTACCAAATACTACCGGGTAAGTGGCATACCAACCTTTTTCATCATATACACTGAGCTCATAATCCGACTTATCGATGGTGATACTGATGGCGCCTTCGGGAGCAGCGGCGGTGCGTTTGAAGGATGTGGACGCCGGAGCGGAATTCACCGGCTTACTGGTATTTACAGTTAGCAGGCCACTGGCCAGTATAACGGTGGTTAAAACAACAACGCTTTTCATATTAACTGCTTTATCCTTCCGGATAAAAACGGAAGTACTGGATTTTTTATTTTACAGGATAGCTGTCTTTAACGATTGTTTGACAAGGTACGCTCTGTGCAAAAATGATGCAAAGAAAAACTCCGAAGGGAATTAAATTAAAAAGTCAAACTTATAAAGTAAAAAAGGGCCGTATAAATACGACCCCTTTACTTTATATGATAATTTTTTTACTTCTCTTACCAGTTGCTGAAACGGAAACCAAAGTTATATGGTGTCAGATCCAGTCCTCTTTCAACCAGTCCGGTTGAAGTCATATCGCTTCTTCTTTCAAACATGCTTTTGAATGCGTAGGAGCCGTAGAGTTTTACCACACCAAGTGATACTTCACCTACATAAGACAGTTTCCATTTGCGCAGATCAAAATTACCTTTTGTTTTATCTACGTCGCCATCCAGTTTCACTTTCTGACGTGCGCTATAAAGATAGCCTGCACTGATACCTGCGCTAAAGCCATAAGCTCTGCGCTTATTAGGTGTGAAGTTGAAGTTCAGCATTACGGGCATTGTCAGATAGTCCGCAGCGAGTTTGTTTTTTGTAAGACCTGAGTATGACTGATCAACCAATGTGGGATTTTTGTTGAAGCGGATCGACTTGTCCTCAAAAAAGTAATTGTTCAATTCAATGCCTATACCGTATTTCAGGTTCACCACGTGCTTGACAAGGTTGATCCGTTGTGTGAGCACCCAGATGTTGACGTTGCGCGATTTGAATGGACGAAGTTTGAACCAGTCTTCATCACTACCTGGTGCAAAGGTTTGTGCAGCGGCGCCAGCATAGTCTGTCTGGTCGTTATAATTAGAGAAGCCGAGATCAACGATCCACCAGTTAGTGCTGATATTTGCCGGCTTATCATAGTTGCGGCGGCCAAGACGCACGTTCACATTGAAGTTGCGGTTGCGGCGTGATTTCACCGTGTCGCTACCACCTCCGCCCTGTTCGCGGATGATCACCATTCCACCGATCCTGATCGTGTCCGGATTTTTTTTGCCTGAAGTATCCGTTGTTGTTCTCGTTGTTGTGTCAGTTTGGGAAAAAGCTGTAGCCATGGTGCATAAAGCTATGCACAGTGTAAAAATTCTTTTCATCTCTCAATTCTTTAAAGGGTAACTTAAAATCTGATCGCCAGGCCGCCTACAAGTAAACGATCTTCGCCGTCTGTAGCTTTGATGTTCGTAGTCTTTTCAAAAGTCCTTGTGATCTTCCGGAAAAATCCGCGGAGCTTATTTTTTTTACCTGGTTCATTCATTATATCTAACGGTTGATCTTCTTCCTGGGTTACAGCAGGCAAAGGATTTATTTGCTTACTGATTGTTAAAGAGGGATCCGCCTGAAGCCCGTCAGCTGTATATGAATTTTCGGAAAGCAGGCTGTTGAGTTGTGTACGTTTCACAACCGGGGTATTGCTTTCGTCCGTCGTAACGTTCGTTGAAGCAACCTCGTCATTAACCGGCAGCGTAGTTTTTACTGATACGGCATTAACGCCAGCAACTTTTAGTCCTTCGTGCGCCGTACCTGTTTCGCCCGTTGCATTGTTGGTTTGACCAGCAGATGCAATCGTTTCTTCGGGAAGTTGGCGCTCAGTATTTGTAGCTACCTGATCCATTGCCTGGGGCAATTCGATCTGTGAAGCAGGGGTATCTTTTTTTGCGGAAACTTCTTTCGCCTGGGCAAAATGACTTTTCTCACCGCCTCTCTCACCAGCCAGGTGTTTTCCTGAACGGGTTTGATTGAACATGAATGCTGCAGAGCTCACACCCAGTAGTAACACCGCTGCTGCTGCCATGCGCCACCAACGGATCGGAATTACGCGGCGTTCGTCGCGACGATACAATGAATCCTTATAGGGAAACGAAATATGCTCAGGCTGTAATTTTGTTTGTTGCAGTAAATCAAGTTCTTTTTGAGCAGCGGGATGCTGCGCCAGCCAATGTTCGAAGGAAGCTTTTTGGGAGGCGGGCAGCTCCTGGTCAATATAAAGAAGCATTGAAGTAGTGTCTGCGGAGATCCCGCTTTCTGTTTTCAGCAAAGCATCTTTACCGGAGAAAGTGATCTCCAGGTCTGGCGTGAGCTTGCTCTGTGTCAGCAGATCCAGTTCCGCTTTCAGGTCGGGATTTGCCGCGGCAAACTCCTCCACCAATTGCCGGTCGGAGGCAGACAGTTCATTATCCAGGTAAAGGATAAAAAACTCTTCATAATTGTTACGGTCAATATTCATATTGCGGTACCCCTCTATATTACGTTTTCAATTTTAACCAGATATTCTTTCAACTGTACTCTTGCCCGGTGAAGATAGACTTTAACCTGGCTTTCGCTCAATCCCATGATCTGGCCGATCTCTTCATAACTATAACCTTCATAATCTTTCAGCAAAACGAGCGAACGTTGCGTTTCGCTGAGCCTGGCCAGTGCTTCTTCCAGCACTTTTTTCAGGTTATTGGCTGGTCGATCCTGGATCCGGCTGTTTTCGGAAAATTCTTCCTTCAGGCTGATCCGCTTCACTTTCCGGATATGGTCGATCATTTGATGGTAGGCCACCGTGAAAAGATAAGACTTTGCGCGAAGCGGATCTACCTCTTCGCGGTTTCGCCACATTTTTTCAAAAGCGGTCTGCACCACATCCCGGGCATCCTCCTCATGACGGAGATTCTTCAGGATGAAGCGATAAACATTGTCAGAATAAGTGCCAACGCACTCGTTGTATTCCCTTTCAGTCATAAACAGCCGGTTCCGCTCTGGGCAAAAATAGTATTGCCGCGCGGAATTTTATGTTATACGAATCGTCGTATTAAAAAGTTACAGTGCCGGGAAGTAAAAATTCAAAGGTGGAAATTAAAAAAAGGGCTAATTAAAGCCCTTTTAATATACTCTTTTTCAATATGTTAATTGCATGTACGTATTTCCTCCGAACCTTCTCCTGAAAGTTTCTTCATCATACTCAAACAACCGAACCGCGAAAATTCGTGGTCCATTGCGCGGCATTCGCGTTAAAAAGAGGAGAAAAACTGTTGGGAAATATTCTCCCAAATAACTCCACCACCGGCGCCTTCCGTCTTTTTCGCGCAATTTTCCATGCTTTCCTGCTCGGGGCAGGCTTTTGTAGTGTCAGCGGATTTGGAAGCAAGGAGAACAAAGGCTGTTCCTATCACTGCAATACCGACCAAAATAACCTTGATAAATAACTTCTTCCTCATTGTGTGTTGGTTTCAGCATATCTGACGCTGTTAACGCCTGAAATGTTACACAAAGATAGATGCGTTTTTTGGGTAAGACAATCACTAGTTGACCAAAAGCGGTTTTTTGCCTACGAAATGAGGAAAACCCCGGGTGAAATACGACCCGGAACAGGCTATTTCGGGGGAGGATGACCGTGACAGGCAGGAGATGACCCCGGCTGGATCGCGCGGGAATCGGTAACAATGGCTTTTTGGGCGAAGATAAAAGGGAGATTTGACATTCAGACTGAGCATCTTAGCCAGTCCGAAGCCGATCATTCCGTCATTTGACATCAACTTTTCTTAATACCGCCCGCTGAAAACTTTGCATACGGTAACTATCCACCTTTGGTGAATCCTCGGTGCCCAGGCCGGTGGCTGCAATTGGTTTAGCCTGCAAGCTGTTGAATTCGACCAACATAGAGTCTCCACGCAGCTCATAGCTATTGATAATGGTATTCTGACCAACAGTGAATGCACCGGCCAGCCGGTTCGCAAGGAAGAACTGGTCCAGTATGATCCCATTGTGTTCATTGATGGCCCAATGGCCCCTGGCCGAATCAACGGCGAACAAGGTGTATGGCCGGTTATCTTCGCCTGGCTTGCCATAAATCAACTGCCAGGTCCATGATGTATCACCTTTCAGGATGCTGAGCTGCATCTCTATTTTTTTGGGTTCTTTTCCAGGCCCATTGTACCAGAACAGGTCTCCTTTCCAGGTGCCGCTCCAGGCAGCGGGGAAAGCCGATTGAGACCATATGGCCTGTGAGATAAGCAGGAAGATGGCGGTTGCAAGAAGTTTCATATGTTCAAATGTATGCAGCAAGGAAGAAAAGGGGGTAAAGTTTAAAAGTTTGTTCGGCTGAAAGTAATTGGCTCACACTGCTATCATATAGCGTTCGAACGCTTAAACGTCCAGGACTATAGCGCTTGCCTGGTTTTTTATAAAAATAAAACCCCGGATCGAAGTCCGGGGTCTCAGTCGAATCAATTGGGCAAAAGCTTACATGTAAAAGCCACCCTTCTGTTTATAATGTTTTGTTCCCTGGCAGTCTCTTTTCGTAGCTGCACAAGATGATAATAAACTCATTGTGATGATTCCCGTCACCAGGAAAAGAACGATCTTCTTCATTTGGTACTTTTTGTCAGATTAAATAAGGGTGTTGCGGGAGATTCAAAGGAGGAAGGACTTCAAATGACAACGCGAGATTGAGAAGACTAAAATAGTACCGGTTTTTCGGCTTTCATAATTTTTACGTGGGTTTTTACTCGCTGAAGTCTTGGTTGCATTGGATCCGACTTAGTAGTTCTACGAATGTGGTTTGTAAGTCATTCTTATCCAATTAAGCATTGCCTGAGCTGAGCCGTTGCGGGATCTCCATTTTTTGAAAATAATAACATCTTGATGGGAGCCTTTACTTGGGCATCGATCATTGGGGCTCGCGAGTATCCGCGGTCGATCAGGCAAGCTTGCAGTTTTCAACAGGCACAGGAAGTGTGCAGGGGAAGAGAAACAAAGTGCAGCCTGGAGGCGTGATCCTGAAAATAAGAATCCCACGGGTAAATCGCGGGATTCTTATCAAGCTATTATTATATAAATACCAGTTATTTCAGCACGCCCAGTTCCTTTCCAATTTTCGAGAAAGCCGAGATGGCCTTGTCGAGGTGAGCCTGTTCATGTGCTGCGCTGAGTTGGACACGGATACGTGCCTGTCCTTTTGCGACAACCGGAAAAAAGAAGCCGATCACATAGATGCCTTCTTCCAGCAGTTTCGATGCAAACTGCTGTGCCAGTACTGCATCATACAGCATGATCGGAACGATCGGGTGGTCGCCCGGCTTGATATCAAAGCCAGCTGCCGTCATTTTTTCGCGGAAGTATTTCGTGTTGGATTCCAGTTTGTCTCGCAACTCAGTCGTTTCAGTCAGCATATCCAGTACCGCGATCGAAGCGCCAACGATTGAAGGAGCGAGCGTGTTACTGAACAGGTAAGGACGTGATTTTTGACGCAGCATATCGATCGCCGCCTTACTTCCGGAAGTAAAACCTCCGGATGCACCGCCCAGTGCTTTACCGAGTGTACCTGTGATAATGTCGATTTTTCCGAGAACGCCGCGATATTCATGCGTGCCGCGTCCTGTTTTGCCGAGGAAGCCCGAAGAATGGCATTCGTCCACCATGATCACGGCATCATATTGCTCTGCCAGCGCTACGATCTTATCAAGTTGCGCGATCGTTCCGTCCATACTAAAAGAACCGTCGGTCACGATAATACGGCTGCGGCAGGCTGCGGCTTCTTTCAATTTGGCTTCCAGGTCAGCCATATTATTATGTTCATAACGGAATCTTTGTGCTTTACAAAGGCGAACGCCATCGATGATTGAGGCATGGTTCAATGCGTCAGAAATGATCGCATCTTCTTCTCCGAACAAGGGTTCAAATACCCCCCCATTTGCATCAAATGCTGCTGCATAGAGGATCGTATCTTCTGTACCCAGGAACCGGGAGATCTTGTCCTCAAGTTCTTTATGAATATCCTGCGTACCGCAGATGAATCGTACACTGCTCATGCCATAACCATGTGTTTCGATGGCTTTATGCGCCGCCTCGATCACGCGTGGGTGAGAGGAAAGCCCCAGATAATTGTTCGCGCAGAAATTCAGCACGGTTTTACCGTTCACGGTGATCTCAGCTCCCTGCGGACTGGTGATGATGCGCTCAGTCTTGTACAAACCGGCGGTTTTTATTTCTTCTACTTCTTTGGCAATGCGCCCGGAAAAGTTTGCGTTCATATCGGATGTTTAGGGGTGCAAACGTACGAAGAATCCTGCGAGCAGCGATGGCCGATGGCGGAAGAGAAAGTCTAAAAGTAAATGCTATGCCATTCAGTTTGAAATGCCCGGCAGCAGCTTAGGCATTCCAAACTGATCTGCGATCTGCCATCGAATCAGCTTTAGCCAGTGTTCAATTAAACACTAATTTCGCCAAAATTTCGACCATGCGTATTATAGCCGGACTCTGTTTATTGCTGACCATTATCAGTTGCTCTCCAAATAATGT
>JBEVKW010000030.1:0-41176 GCA_040509495.1 Chitinophagaceae bacterium
TATAGCCGCACCCATAAGCGTGGAAGCAAATGATTTACCCACTGATCTTGTGTTATGCAGTGTGTTCCTGTTTACAGTATTAAAATATTCTTCCAGTAATAATTTTCCATTTTTAATAATAATGATGCTGGTAATATTATTAAAACGTTTCGATGCAATTTTTTCATTGAGTTTTTGGATCAGATCCTGATCATACTTTTCTTTTGAGATGGTCCACCCGCTTCCGGAGGAAATTGCCTGAACAGCAGTTTCACTGGGATCTAAGTTTATCGGGGGATTGATAAACCTGATTTGACCTGCTGCGATCATATCACCGGCTTTAACATCTTTACCCGATCTCAGGTAGGGTCTGACCTCCATTCTTAAAACATGTTTACCGGGGGAAAGTGCATCAGCACCATCATTGGCGTAAAAAAAGCGCATCCACAGATATCTGCCCCATGAATCTTCTCCGGCAGCGCTGATCAGTGGAATACGGAAGCTTGTCCATTTGTCTTTGCCCTGCGGCGTTCCGGCGCCAGTGTTGACGTTTTCTGTGTAGATCAGTTTTCCGTCCACATAAAACCGGAGTTGGAAATTCCCCTGTTTGATCAATTGTTCCGCAGATTTCGATTTATCCAACTGATAGAGATAGTTGGTCAGCGAATTGTCCATATACACTCCTATACTGAGATCGTTGCCTTCTTTCAAAACAAATGAATCCAACAGATCTGCCTGCGTGGCGCGTTCAAGGTCAAGAGCCCGGGAAAGGAAAACCACTTTGCCTGTTTGCTGCTGGTGGAGTTTATTCAGTATTTCGTCCGGAGTAACGATGTTTTGTGCGGGTGCATAAGCTGCTCCAAATAAAATACCTGCTAAACTGGCTAATACTGCTTTCATGTTTATATGAATATAGGCCCAAATGTAAGGTCCGCAGGAAGGCTGGTATAGAACGAAATTAACATCGGACCTGTCTGGCGCAATTTTAACGAAATCTGGTTTGTTCTGTCTGCCTGGAAGAGTATCCTTACCTGTAAAACGCCCGATACGCTTTTGGTGTTACACCAACGTGCTCCTTGAAACACCTGTTAAAATGACTTTGATCTGAAAATCCGCAATCCAATGCAATCGCCACGAGAGATTTCCGCTTATCACCAAGCATGATCAATGACCGCCCGATTTTTAATTTCCTAATGTATTCGCCCAGCGTGCAGCCGAAGTAAAGCGGAAAATACCGCGACAGATGTACGGGATGGATGCCAAGAATTCCGGATAAACAGGATAGGGAAGTAACCTGTGCAGGCTGGTCATGTAAAAGTTCTTTCAGTGTTCTTATCCAACCCGGTGTTTTGGAACGATCAGGCGATGGTGTATTTTTCATTTCTTCGAGGCAGGTTATAAGCAATGCAGGAAATGTCAATTCACTTTCCTCACAGTTCATTTTGCTTTCTTTGAAAAGTTTGTAAAATGAAAGTTTCGCATCGGGGTTTGTTATAAAAGAGCTGCCCTGTATGTTGTCAAGTTTTATGTTGAATTCTTTAAACCAATGATGATCTATTTCGATGTGAAATCCTCTCGTAAAGCCTGGAGGTTTGATGTTGTAATGTGCATCCTGCCAGTTGTGGAATAACAGCGAACCGGCTGTACAATGATAAGTTTCTTTCTTGTTGCCCTCCAGCACTGCTCCCTGTAGAATGAACGTGAAGTAAGGATTTTCGTGATGGTGCCAGTCAACTTTTTCGTGCGTGTATTCCGTATCAGTGATCGTTAATCCGTTTAAATGGATTCGCTGATTTGTTTGTCCAAAGAACTGCCCGGTTGTTAAAAGTTCCATAGAGCAAAAAAAGCCGAACATGAATGGATTTCAACATGAATGTTATGGGCGGTAATTTAAGCGATATGATCAGCGGGAGATGTGGTGCGGCTATTGCCGGGATAGCCTGATCCTGCCATCTTTTTCGATCCGTAATTTATCTTCGGCCTGCATGAATTCGATTACTTTCCAGGCTTTTTCTTTTCGGAAATCCTGCAAGTGTTCCAGGAGCGCTTTGACTTCGACCTGATCTTCCTGAACAAAAGCCAGGATCCGTTGATGGATCTTTGAAAACTCTTCATTGGTAATTGCTGCGCGCTTTCGTTGCAGGCAATTGTCGCAAATGCCGCATTCTTTAATGTTTTCATCTCCAAAGTAAACGCCTATGAGTTTGCTCCTGCAGTTATTTGTTTCATGCACATAAGACATCATCTTTCGTATCCTTTTCTCAAGTGTGTCTTTTCTTGCCTGGTATTGCTGCTGGTTGATCGTTACCATTTCAGTTCTGACCCTGTTGCGCTGAAAATACAACTGTGGATTATCTTTTCTTTCGGAGTAAATGATGATACCTGCAGCATCAAGCTGTTTCAACTGGCGCTTCACTTCTTCCTGCTCTTTGCTGAGAAGTTGTGCGAGCAGCAGTTCGGAGATAAAGCAGATATAATCAAAGATACCTTCATAGGTACGCAGGAGTGCCTTGATCAGGGGGTCGAGTGCCGGGTGAGTTTGTTCAAATTCATACAGATAGCTTTTGGTGGCATTAAACTGCACAGTAGAGGGCAGAAAGACCTGTTCATTGATGGACAGCCAGCCTTCCTGCTCAAGTGTTTTGATCGCATATAGTGAAGAGAAGCTATCATGCTTAAATTTCCTGGTAAAATCGGTCAGATCAAAGTCATAGTAGTTACCCAACCCTGTCCCGGCTTCCAGTTGCAGATAATTAGCTATGCTTTGATACACATTCCTGATCTCTTCTATCGAAGGGAAACGCCTTGAGGCCAGTTCCTTTAATTCATCAAGATCTTTTGGGGAATAAAGAAGAACGGCAAAGGAGGACTTGCCATCACGACCAGCTCTTCCAGCTTCCTGGTAGTAATTTTCGAGGCAATCAGGAATATCTGCATGGATCACGGTTCGGACGTCCGGTTTGTCTATTCCCATGCCAAATGCGTTGGTGCAAACGATCACGCGAATAGCATTTTTGATCCAGGCTTCCTGTTTCCTGCTCCTTTCCTCCTGTGATAGCCCGGCATGGTAAAAATCGCTGGAGATTCCCTGCAACTGTAACAGATCGCTGATCTCCTTGGTCCGCTTCCGGCTTCTACAATAAATAATGGAAGAACCCTGTATTTTCTGCAAGATCTCGATCGTCTTGTTGATCTTGGAGTCAACTTCAAAAACGCTGTAAGAGAGGTTGGGTCTTTCGAAAGACTGCCTGAAAATGATCGGCTTTTGGAGTTGAAGTTTGTCGATAATATCCTGTTGAACATCCGGCGTGGCCGATGCTGTCAGCGCAAGAACGGGAACGTCATGAAGTTCTTCGCGCAGTGCTGCAATACGCAGGTAAGGCGGTCTGAAATCATAACCCCATTGAGATACGCAATGGGCTTCGTCAACGGCAACGAGGTTGATGTTCATTCCGGGGAGATATTCTTTAAAAAGCGTAGTCTCCAGCCGCTCCGGTGAAACGTATAAGAATTTGCAATTGCTCGCCGTAACCAGTTCGAGCGTATTGATGACCTCTTTTCGTTTCATGCCGGAGTAGATCGCAAAGGCAGTAATGCCTTTTCTGCGCAACCCTTCCACCTGGTCTTTCATTAAAGCGATCAGTGGTGAGATCACCAGGCATACGCCATCCGTTGCCATGGCCGGCACCTGGTAGCAAAGGGATTTGCCACCGCCGGTCGGCATCAGCGCAAGGGAGTCTTTTCCGTCCAATACAGCCTGCATGATCTCGTGCTGCATGGGCCGGAACTTGTCATAACCCCAGTATTCTTTAAGTATTCGTTGAAGACTCATTTATTTCGGCATATAGATTCCCGCAGGCTTACGCAGACCTTGCGCCCAAACAGGCAGATATTTTTGAAACCTTGCGAAATCAATCGCGGTATCTGTGCATGATCAGCTTCCATCGGCGCAACCTGTGATATTGCGTTGTACGCTGGTCCAACCGGTGATTCAATCCGATAAAGCTAAATAAAGTAAGGATAGGCCGGAAGTTGTTTTTCCCGTGGCGTGCGTTTTTATCCTCACTATTCCACTTTTTTTACATACAATCTTCCGGAGTTGACAGCCAGCACAACATCGCTCAATCCCATTACGAGTGCAGCAAATCCGGGTTGAAGGAATCCGAGCGCTGCGACAGGGATTGCCACCACGTTATACGCAAACGCCCAGAAGAGGTTTGTCCTGATCGTAGCGTAAGTATGCTTGCCAAGTCCAAGTGCCATTGGCAGTTTTTTCAGCCCATTATTCATTAACACGACCTGTGCTGTTTGCATGGCCATTTGCGATGCATCGCTCATGGAGATGCCAACTGTTGCTTTGGCGAGTGCAGGCGCATCATTGATGCCATCTCCGACCATAGCTGTTGGAACAACTGCGCTTCTCTGTGAAATGATCTGCAGCTTTTGCTCCGGAGTTTGCTCAGCGATCACTTCTTCGATGCCCAGTTCTTTGCCCAATTCTTCCGCTTTTGCCTTCCTGTCACCACTCAGTAAAACTGTTTTGATCCCCTTCGAGTGCAGATAGGCGATGATCGGTTTTGCTTCGGTCCTTATTTCATCTTTTACATCGATCCAGCCGAGCAGCTGATCATTTTTGATGATATAAATATTATGCGAATCTTCTGTTGTCAGTAAAACTGCTGCTTTATAAGATGCCGCCCGGTAGAGGTTGCCTTCGCGGTCAACCGCCTGCATACCGAGACCCTTGATCTCGTCGATGGTCTTGAACCGGATCTCATTCGTTGTTTTCCATTCGCTGCTTACGCTTTTCGCGATCGGGTGAGTGGAATACTTTTCCATAGAATAAACGATGCGTTTGAACTCATCTTCCGTAATAGACTCATCCAGTTTTTTCCAGTGGCTGATAACAAACTTGCCGGTTGTAAGTGTGCCGGTTTTATCAAACACCACCTGCTGAATATCCTTGAAAAGTTCAAGACTGGTTGCATTGCGGTAAAGTATGCCGTTTCTTGCTCCCCGGCCAACTCCTACGGCAATGGCTGCCGGCGTTGCCAGCCCCATGGCACAGGGGCAGGCGATGACAAGCACTGCGATAGCTCTCATCAGTGAAGGAGTGAATTCACCAAGCATGATCCAGTTAACGATAAGGGTCAGAACTGCGATGCTAAGTACCACCGGAACAAAGATCGCACTGATCTTATCGGCCAGTTGCTGTACGGGTGGTTTCTCTCCCTGCGCTTCTTTTACAAGATTAACGATGCCCGCGAGCACCGTATCCTTTCCTGCTGCAGTGACCTGTGCTTTTACAGAACCATTCTCAATGATGGATCCGCCGATCAGATGGTCTTTACTCTTCTTATGTAAAGGCGCACTTTCACCGGTGATGATCGCTTCATTCACATCGGCTTCTCCCCATAATATTTTACAATCGGCAGGCACCTGTTCGCCTGTGCGGATCAGGATCAGATCGCCTGAATGCAACTGATCGCTTTCAACAGGAAAAATATGTTCTTCATGCTGATCATCATAAGTAAGCATATTTGCCATGACTTTCTGATTAACAGCCAGCTTATTCAATGCGCGTTGTGTGGAGGCGATGGATGCATCTTCAAGATAATTGCCCAGGAACACCAGCGTAATGATCGTTGCCGTGGTTTCGTAGAACATATAATCCTGGGCTTGTCCGGTCAGTGTTCCATACAAACTGTATACAAATGATGCCGTTGCTCCGATAGCCACCAGTACATTCATATTAGGATACCCGTTCCGCAGGCTTTTCCAGGCGCTTTTGCCAAAAAATAACATGCCGGCGATAAATACAGGCAGTGAAAGTGCAAGCTGAATCCAGGGATTCATCAACCAGTGAAGATGCAGGCCGGGTATCATGTGAAGCCAGAGGATGGCGGTGAATGGCAGGCAGAACCAGAACCGCTGGAGATGGGTTGAAAGAAAACGGTGACTGCTTCCTTCGTGGATGTGAGTATGGGCGGAGTGCGCGCCGTCTGCATTCCCGGCAACTTTATAACCCAGGTCGTTAATACCCTTGCTTAACTGGGATGTTTTATGATGATCCTGGAGATTGAAACTTACGTCACCGGTGGCAAAGTTGACACGCACTTCTTTCATGCCTTCTTTCTCCAGGTATTTCCGGATAGTGAGGGCGCAACTGGAGCAATCCATTCCATCTACTTTCCATTGAATCTTTTCCATAGTTCGACTTGATCTTATAACAAAAAATGGCGT
Organism: Chitinophagaceae bacterium; assembly: GCA_040509495.1. Lineage (GTDB taxonomy): Bacteria > Bacteroidota > Bacteroidia > Chitinophagales > Chitinophagaceae > Terrimonas_A. Next base: position 6,223 of record JBEVKW010000030.1, read on the forward strand.
TTGCTTGTTCTGCAAATTTACCAAGCATCAGGAAGTAACATGGTAATATATTGGCAACAAGGTTGCTATTCGTTTACATTTGCATTATGGAGTTTATTTATTCGTTGGAAACCATTGCTGAAATTGCAACGCAGTTTTGGAAATTGTTTGATGGGCCCGGCGTATTTGCGCTTCATGGAGAAATGGGAGCGGGAAAAACGACGCTTGTTCACGCCCTGTGTGAGGCCAGGCAGGTGAAGGATGTTGTTGGTAGTCCAACCTTCTCCATCATCAATGAATATGCCTTTGATGCCGGCAGTTCTGCCGGCAAGATCTTCCATATTGATCTTTACCGCCTGCGGGATGAGGAAGAAGCCATCCGGGCGGGGGTGGAGGACTGTCTGTACAGCGATCATATCAGCCTTGTAGAATGGCCTGAACGGGCACCGGGCATTTTCCCGGACAATACGGTGCATATCTATATCAGTGTGGTCGATTCTGTTACGCGCCGGTTGAGGATCGTTGATCGTTGACCGTTGCCCGTTGACCGTTGTCCGGATTCACGGAATGATACGAAAGACTTTATCACCTTGAGACCCGGTCAACGGTCAACGATCAACGGACAACGATCAACGATCCTTCCACGGAAAATTTGTTAACGAAAGGACTTTATCCTTCCGCTCAGAATCAACAGGAATTAAGTATTTTTGAAGCCGGCCTTCAATGGCTATAACCAACCCTTCATGAGCCAGCAAAAACCCCGGATAAGCACTTCCTTCAGTTACGAGACCCTGGAGGAGACGCTTGATATAAAGCCGAAAGCGGAAGGAATGATGATTGGGATCCCTAAAGAGATCGCATTCCAGGAAAACAGGATAGCCCTTACACCAGATGCGGTGAGTGTACTTGTCAGCAACGGCCACCAGGTTGTGATCGAACATAACGCAGGCGATGCCTCTCACTACCGTGATAAGGACTACAGCGAAGCGGGAGCAAGGATCGTTTACGACCGGGCCGAAGTTTTTAAAGCGCCGATCCTGGTCAAAAGTGCCCCTATTATAGAAGAAGATCTCCCGCTGATACAGCAAAGCCAGGTGATCATTTCCCCCATCCATCTTTCCGTTCTTAAAGCTGAGATCCTGGAATCAATGATGGAAAAAAGGGTAACAGCCATTTCATTTGAAAACCTGAAAGACGACAGCGATTCTTATCCCATCGTGCGAAGTATGAGCGAGATCGCGGGTAGTGCGGTGATGCTGATCGCTGCACAATATCTCAGTTCTGCCAATCATGGAAAAGGTGTGCTTCTCGGCGGTATTTCCGGTATCGCACCGACCAAAGTGATCATTATCGGTGCCGGCATTGTTGGCGAATATGCCGCAAGAGCAGCCCTGGCACTCGGCGCTTCCGTGAAAGTTTTTGATAACAGTGTTTACCGGTTGAAACGGCTGCAGAATAATATCGGTCATCGCTTGTGGACCTCCGTTATCGAACCGCGCATGCTGGCCAAACAGCTGAAGACCTGTGAAGTGGCTGTTGGCGCGTTGGGGTCTGAAACCGGCCGCACGCCCATGGTGGTGACAGAAGAAATGGTGAGCAATATGCGCCCGGGTTCCGTTGTGATCGACGTGAGTATTGACCGTGGTGGTTGTTTTGAAACCTCTGAAATAACCAGTCATGAGCACCCGATCTTTATGAAATACGGGGTGATCCATTACTGCGTTCCGAATATTCCTTCAGGTTTTGCAAGAACTGCTTCTCATGCCATCAGTAACGTGCTGATGCCTCTGCTGCTGGAAGCCGGCGAGGAAGGCGGCTTTGAGAACCTGGTATGGCACCGGGTGCATTTAAGAAGCGGTATATACATGTTTAAAGGAGCGCTGACGAACTTCTATCTCAGCGAACGTTTCGATCTTAAATACACGGACCTGAACCTGTTGATCGCGAGTCAGCGATAGGTAGAAACGCAGATCCGATCGGCTTAAGGGGGAGAGCGGCGAACGCAACGATAAACCGCGCGCAGCGGCATACAATATTTTCCCCGAGGCTGTTTTCGCTGGGCCACCTGCGTAGCGCTTTGTCCGCCCGTTCATTTTACGCTGTTTATGCCTCGTAACGCCTGGCTGCAGCCCGTCACCTGTGATCAATCAGCCCTTTTTTTCGTACCTTTGCGGCAATGAAAAAATGGATTACCACATATCTTTTGTTTGTTGTATTCATTCTTTTCTCGCTGTCTGGCATGGCGAACCGCAAGCCTGCGAAAAATGTTGTTAAGAAAAACCTGACCACATTCAGCAAAAAGATCAGTTCTCTCTATTTTAAGATAAGTAATGAAGCTGATTACCCAGGCAGCAATTGCCCGGACCAGATCTGCTCTTCCATTTATAATATCCAGTGCGCCGGCTATTCGCAACTCATCCCAATACTTACGGGTGAATGCATGCCTGTTATGACCTTCCCCGGAGAATCAGAGAGCATCGCAGTACCAGCTACGCAGGTACCGAACGGATATCTTCTCCATCTTTTTCCGTCTCACTATTTCTGGTAACTTGTTTTTGCAGGAATTTCTTCCATGAGGAAGATTGGATATCACAATCCGTTACTCAACAATACTGATGGGATTAATGTTTTTTGTCAAAGCGTAAATCACAACGATGATCCATTTACCACATTTGATTTCAGATCTTGGACTTATACTTGGCGCGGCTGCAGTTATTACGATAATTTTTAAGTGGTTGAAACAGCCGCTGGTGTTGGGTTATCTTATTGCCGGTTTTTTGGTTGGCCCGCATTTTTCGATCTTTCCGACCGTCGTTGAAACAGAGAATATCAAAGTATGGGCAGAGATCGGGGTAATATTTCTTTTATTCAGCCTCGGCCTGGAGTTCAGCTTTAAAAAGCTATTGAAAGTAGGCACTCCAGCTTCTGTAACGGCATTGGTGGAAGTGATGTTCATGCTGATGATCGGTTATGTTGCCGGTTCGCTGATGGGGTGGTCGAGAATGGATAGCATCTTTCTTGGTGGTGTATTAAGTATTTCCTCCACTACTATCATTATACGTGCATTTGAGGAACTTGGCGTAAAGGGACACAAATTTGCGAGCCTTGTATTCGGTATTCTGATTGTGGAAGACCTGGTGGCCATCGTTCTGCTTGTGTTGCTATCCACACTTGCCGTAAGCGCACAGTTTGCCGGCTGGGATATGCTGATGTCTGTCGCCAAACTTGTTTTTTTCCTTGTTCTGTGGTTTGTATCAGGGATATTTTTCCTACCCACATTTTTGCGGAAGACCAAGAAGTTCATGAATGATGAAATGTTGCTCATCACTTCTCTCTCTCTTTGTATCCTCATGGTTTGGCTGGCGACGATCGTCGGCTTTTCTCCCGCGCTGGGTGCATTTATTATGGGATCTATCCTTGCGGAAACCGTATATGCCGAAAAAATTGAACACCTTGTTAAGTCAGTTAAAGATCTTTTTGGAGCAGTGTTCTTTATTTCAGTGGGTATGTTGTTCGATCCACAGATGCTGGCCAAATACGCATTGCCCGTTGTGCTGATCACGGTAGTTACAATTATCGGGAAGGCATTGAGTACAACCGCTGGCGCGCTGATCTCTGGTCAGCCACTGAAGTCTTCCGTGCAGGCAGGTATGAGCTTATCGCAGATCGGTGAGTTTTCATTCATTATTGCCACACTCGGCCTGACGTTGAAAGTGACGAGCGACTTTCTCTATCCAATCGCTGTAGCTGTATCTGCCATCACCACTTTCACTACTCCTTATATGATCAAGGTGTCTGAACCATTGTATGAATGGTTACAGAAACGATTACCGGTCTCATGGACAAGCGCCATACACCGTTATAGCAGCAGGTCACAGAGTATTTCGAACAGTACAGACTGGCAGGTGTATGTCAGGTCCGGGATGGTGAACACAGTGCTTGTATCTGTTATTATCACTGCGATCGTCATGTTATCATCTCACTATTTGCTTCCTTATACAAGGACCAGGCTGGGCGATAATACCTGGACGACAGTGATCGGAGCGATCTGTACGTTGCTTTTTATGGCACCCTTCCTCTGGTCGTTAGCGATCAAGCAGCACCGGAAAGATCTGGTAGAAAAATTCATGTCGCAGAATAAGTACAGAACAGGAATGTTGATGCTGCAGTTATTCAGGACCGCCATTGCGATCTTTATGATCGGGTTTCTCGTCGACAGATTTTTCTCACCACAAATTGCTTTTATCGTAACCGTTGGAATGCTGTCTCTGCTGATCATTTTCAGCAAACGGATTCAATACCTGTATGGCCGGATACGTGAACGTTTTCTAGCCAACTACAACGAGCGTGAGGAAAAGAAAAACAAGCAAGACCTGCTGGCACCCTGGGATGCACACATGGCGGAATTTATGCTCACCGCCGATATGCCGGGCGTTGGCAAGAGCCTGCTGGAACTGGGCTGGCGGGAAAAATATGGAATAAATGTTGCCATCATCGAAAGGGGAAACACTATTATCAACACTCCCAAAAGAAGCCAGTTGGTTTTTCCGGCGGATGTACTTTTTATTATAGGAACAGACGATCAACTGGTACAATTCCGGGCCGATATGGAATCTGCAAGATCACTGGTGGTTGAAAAGAAGCCGGTGGAAGTGGTGCTCGAACATTTCACTGTTACAGAGAATTCTGTTTTTGCGAATAAAAATATCCGGGAAGGAGAGATCAGGGAAAAGATCCACGGTATTGTGGTGGGTATAGAAAATGAGCATGGACGGGTCGTGAATCCTGATTCTTCATACGTGATCCGTTCCGGTGACACGGTATGGGTAGTGGGGGATAAATTGAGATTGCTTTCCCTGCAGAAGTCAAAACAACTGGTATAAGCGCCAGGCTCCCGGAATTATTCCCACCAGAAAAGACTTTTATTTCTTCCCGTCTGGAAAACTTTAATCAATCATACAGAAAAGACGGGAAGAAATAACTGACCCTTTAGGTCAATTTTTTACGTTTCACCGTATCTGCAAATCAACTTTTTTTCAAACGGCCGGTCTGACCTCCAGCGGAGCGAGTGCCCGTGGACAATATTGGAACCTAGTCACTTATATCCATAAATAGCCCGATTTCCAATCACTTTCAAAAAAAATAATTCGTTAACGCTTAATTAAACGTTTGTTTAAAACTAAACATCTGTTTAACTTGCGTCCGATTTCAAACACTTATTATGTCAGCCTATAACGAAAAGCAGATACAGATCATGGAGGCAGCTGAAAAGCTCTTTGCTGATAAAGGTTTTGAAGGAACTTCTGTCAGGGATATCGCTGAAGATGCGGGAGTAAACCTTGCCATGATCTCTTATTATTTCGGATCGAAAGAAAAACTCATGGAAGCAATGTTTGATCATCGTGCCAGTTCATCCATCTTACAGTTGGAGGAAATGGTGAATGATAAAACGCTTTCTCCGATCCAGAAAGTGGAAAAACTGATCGACCGGTATATTGAAAAATTGTTGAGCCAGCAATGTTTTCACCGCATCATGGTGAGAGAGCAGATGGTGAGCAACAATGGATTTATCGCAGAGCAGATCCAGCAGATCAAAAGAAAGAACCAGGGGCTGATCAAAGAGTTGATCGCGCAGGGACAACGAAGCGGGGAGTTCAGAAAAAATGTAGACGTGTCTTTGTTCATGATCACTCTCGTGGGTACCATCAGCCAGATGGTGACCACCCAGCATATCTACCGGGAGATGAATAATCTTCAGTCAATGTCGGAGGACGATTTTCAGAAACATATCCGCAAGAAACTAAGTCAACATCTGAAAGGAATATTTAAAGCAACATTAATGTATGAACAATAGAATAAAACTTCTGCTTGGAGCTGTGTTGTTGATGAGCATTTCTGGCTTGCAGGCGCAGGAGAAAAGATCTCTCTCAATGACTGAAGCGATCGACCTGGGCGTAAAGAACAGTCATCAGCTCAAAAACAGCCAGGCAAAGATCGAAGAGGCAACTGCTGCGTTGAAAGAAGCAGTTGATAAGAAATTACCCGATGCCCATGTATCAGGTTCGTATCTATGGTTGAATAGTCCCAATATCAACATGAAAACTGGTGATAATGGCGGTGGTACTGGTGGTGGAAATGAAGACGTGCCCAAAGTGAACCAGTTGATGTATGGTATGGCAAATGTGTCAATGCCGGTTTACCAGGGAGGCAGGATCCGCTACGGTATCGAATCATCAAGATTGCTTGCAGAAGCTGCCAAACTCGATGCAGATGTGGAGAAAGATGAAGTAGTTCAAAATACGATAGAAGCTTATATCAATTTATATAAAGCCGGTGCAGCTGTTAAACTGGTGAAAGAAAGCCTTTCGCAATCACAGCAGCGTGTGAAGGAATTTTCAGATCTTGAAAAGAATGGTTTGCTGGCAAGAAACGATCTTTTGAAAGCGCAACTGCAGGCTTCCAACAAAGAACTTTCACTGGTGGATGCACAGAATAATCAGCAACTGGCAAATGTGAATATGAACCTCCTGCTTGGCTTGCCGGAGCAAACACAGTTGGAGCTGGATACAACCCTGATTGATCAGGCATCCACACTCGATCCCCTGGATAACTACGTACAATCTGCGTTAACACACCGTAAAGAGATCTCTTCTATCGATTTGAAAAAGAAATCTGCAGAAAGTAATGTGAAATCAAGCAGGTCTGATCTCTATCCTAGCCTGAATGTTCAGGCTGGTTATGTGGCAGCAAACATTCCAAACTTGCTGACTGTGACGAATGCGGTGAATGTAGGTGTAGGCGTTTCTTACAATATCGGTTCATTGTGGAAGAACAAGGCGAAGGTGCAGCAAAGTGAAGCAAGAGTAAAGCAGTTTGTGGCAAACGAAGCGATGCTTGGCGACCAGGTTCGGTTGGAAGTGAATAAGAATTACCTCGATGTTTTAAGCAATGAGAAAAAGATAGAAGTATATAAGAAAGCGATCGAGCAGGCAGAAGAAAATTATCGTATCACGAAGAATAAATACAATAATAGCCTGGCAACAACCACTGACCTGCTGGATGCAGATGTTGCACAACTCGAAGCGAGAGTGAACTATGTTTATGCGAAAGCAGATGCCATTGTTAAGTACAACGAACTTTTAAAAGCAGCCGGCATGCTTGAGAGTGCAGCAAAATAATAATTAAGAAAGAATCAATTCATTGATATGGAAACAACAGCTCAAAACTCAACTCCTAAAAAACGCAACCTGGTATTTCCGATCGTGCTGGCGGTACTGGTGATCGGCGGCGGATACTTCGGTATTTCAAGTTATATCCATGGGCAGCACCATGAAGATACAGAAGATGCGCAGATCAGCGGTGATATCAGCCCCGTAATTCCCCGTGTGGCCGGATATGTGGCAGATGTACGTGTAAAAGATAACCAGCAGGTGAAGAAAGGTGATACATTGCTGATTTTGGATAACCGCGACTATGCGGTGAAAGTATCGCAGGCAGAAGCCGCATTGCAGATCGCGAAATCAAACCGCGGCAGCGCACAGGCTACAACATCTGCGGCTGAAGCTGGTATCGCAACGGCCAGGGCATCTGTAGGAACGATCGATGCACAGATCGAAGCAGCCAAAGTAAACCTGTGGAGAGCTTCGCAGGACTATGACCGCTACGCAAACCTTATCAAAGATCACTCAGTTACGCAGCAACAGTTTGAACAGGCTGAAGCAGCAAAGCAAAGTGCGGAACGTCAGCTCGGCGTACTGCAGGAGCAAAGAAAACAGGCAGCGCAGCAAACAAATGCAGTAGCTGTGCAGAGTGTTGCAACAGCCTCCCAGATCAGCGTAGCTGATGCAACGATCCACCAGCGTGAAGTTGATGTGGATGCGGCAAAACTGAATCTTTCCTATACCGTGATCACTGCTCCGCAGGATGGTCTTGTATCTAAGATCAATGTACAGCCCGGTCAATATGTTCAGGGCGGACAGGCATTGTTCAGCATCGTACATGGTGACGCACTCTGGGTTGTTGCCAACTTTAAAGAAACACAATTGAACAAAATGAGCGTTGGTCAGAAAGTAGTGGTGAAAGTGGATGCCTATCCCGGCCATGAGTTCAATGCTACATTAACATCCTTCTCTCCCGCAACCGGTGCAACTTTCGCGCTGCTTCCTCCGGACAATGCAAGCGGAAACTTTGTGAAAGTGGTGCAGCGTGTTCCGGTGAAGATCGAGTTTACTGATAAGAATGATCCGCTGGTGAAGAAGCTTCGCCCGGGAATGAATGTGGAAGTGGATGTACATCTTGATTGAGTAAAGTTTAAAAGTTTAATAGTTTAAATGTTTAATAGTTCTTGCAGTACGGATTTAATAAAGAAAGGAACGTCGATTATTACCAAAGCGAAAAGAGTTTTATTGCTGGAAGAACTATTAAACATTTAAACTATTGAACATTTAAACTTTAAAACTTCTCTCTCCCTCGTTTTTTCGAAAAATCGAAAACATGCAACAAGAATCATTAATTGAATACGGATCGAGGCGGGTGATCATAACGTTGACCGCAATCGTGTGTGCCTTATTGGAGATAGTGGATACTACCATCGTGAATGTGGCGCTGAATGATATGAAGGGAAACCTTGGAGCTACTACCAGCGAAGTGGGATGGGTGATAACGGCATACGCGATCGGTAACGTGATCATTATTCCATTGACAAGCTGGTTGTCACAGCAGTTTGGCCGAAGGAACTATTTCGCCGCGTCTATTATATTATTTACCATTTGTTCTTTTTTGTGTGGTAATGCCACAACGATCAATGAACTGATCATCTTCCGTTTTTTACAGGGCGTTGGTGGTGGCGCGTTACTGGTGACTTCGCAAACGATCATTACTGAAAGCTATCCCCCTGAGAAGAGAAGTATGGCACAGGCCATTTACGGATTGGGTGTGATCGTGGGTCCAACATTAGGACCACCCCTGGGAGGTTTTATCATCGATACATTTGAAAGCTGGCCATTGATTTTTTACATCAATATCCCGCTCGGAGTTATTGCCGCCTTGCTGACGTTACAATATGTGAGAAGTCCTAAGTATGGGGCAAAAAAGGCCGCAAGTGAAATTGATTGGTTAGGTATCGGATTGCTGGCTTTGTTCGTAGGATCTCTTCAACTTGTGCTGGAAAAGGGACAGGATGAGGATTGGTTCAGTAGCCCGATGATCTCTTTGTTTACCGCACTCGCTGTACTGGGAGGCTTTTTCTTCATTTGGCGGGAATGGACTGCAAAAAATCCTGTAGTTCAGCTAAGGGTGTTGAAAAATAGTAATCTGCGGGTTGGTACCATTCTTTCCTTTATCATGGGTTTCGGTTTGTATGGCTCAACGTTTATTATTCCCCTTTATACGCAGGCAACGTTAGGCTGGAGTGCTACGCAGGCTGGTGTACTGATGGTTCCTGCAGCGTTGATGACAGCTTTTATGATGCCTGTTATCGCGCAACTAATGCAAAGAGGCGTTCCGCAGCAGTTCCTGGTGGCGGCTGGTATGCTGGTGTTTTTCTTTTTCTGTTACTGGGGCTTTAAGATCATCACTCCGGACACGGCCAAGTCTAATTTTTTCTGGATGCTGATGATGCGAGGGATAGGAATGGGGCTATTGTTTATCCCTATTACCGCACTTTCGCTTAGCGGTTTAAAAGGAAAGCAGATTGGAGAGGGCGCGGCGTTTACCGGTATGATGCGGCAGTTAGGCGGTTCGTTTGGTATCGCTGCGATCACCACCTTTATGGCAAGGCGGACCATGCAGCATCGGGCTGATCTTGTATCACATATTGATGTAACAAACCCTGCGGATCTTACACGTGTGGCATCCATGCAGCAGAACTTCATGGCCCATGGTTTGCCCCCGAACCTGGCAGAGCAGTTTGCATATAAGGCATTGGATGGTGGTGTAATGAAGCAGGCAATGGTGCTTTCTTATATGGATGTGTTCTGGTATATCGGTGTGATGTTCCTGCTTTGTGTACCATTTGTAATGCTGGTAAGAAGTAATAAGAAAAAAGGTGAGAAGCTCGATCTGAGCAATGCACACTAAATACAACCCGGAAAGTCAGGATCACTCCTATGGGAGACAATGGTTGATCGGCAAATTCAAGTGGTCCTGCTTTCCGGGTTTTATCGTCTGGCGTATAGGGAACGCAACGGACGCGGCGAACCGCGGCGAGCGCGGCGAAATACAATAGTTCTCCGTGGCTGTTTTCGCTGCGTTCGCTGCGGTTCGCCGCGTTCGCCGCGTTACTTATACGCCAGTGTATCTGCAGAAAATATCCACCCCGCTCTTTCCCATCCCATTTTGCTGTATTTTGTACAGACCAAAACACCTTATGCAGCAAGTCAACTCAGCAGAGATCTGCCAGACCTGCGGTGCCGGCCGCACCAGCAAGTTCTGCCCCAATTGCGGAGAAAAGAAGCCTTCGCCGGAGGATATGCGCCTGAAAAAATACCTGCTTCAGGGCCTCGATGCTTTCACTCACTTTGAAGGGAAATTCTTCAAATCATTTAAATATCTTCTTTTCCAACCCGGAAAACTGACGGCGGATTATGTTGCGGGCAGACGCGTTAAGCTGATGAAGCCATTACAGCTTTATGTGATCGTTGGTATAGCCTTTTTCTTTCTTTTTAAAAGCTGGGATATATTCTTTGTGCGTCTTCAGTATGCAATATTAGGGAACTATGATGCTGAAACAGGAACTACCATTGCGTTCAAGCCTGGAGAACTGAAAGGACTTTCACTGGCGTTACGTAATTATGCGGAAGCAAAAGCTTCGGCAAAAGGAATAAGCCTGCTGGAGTTTGTTGTGAAGGTTGACGGGCATCAGCCGGCGCTGGCAAAGCTGCTCGCATTCCTGATGATCCCGCTTATGTCATTGTTTATCTATGCCACCGCTTTTAAACAGGAAAAGCGGTACGTTCCTCACCTTGTTCATGCAACGCATCTCTTTACTTTTCTGTTGGCGATAGTTACGGTATGGTTATGCGTATATCAATTGCTGGAAAAATGGTTGCACTGGAACTTTGATGCGAACATTGCATTTCTTCCGCCCAATCTTTTATTTATCGTGTATGCGTTCTTATCGTTCAGGAAAGTGCTGCCGTTGAGATCAGTGTTGTTGCAAATTCTTCGTACACTGGTTTTGATAGCGGGACTGATCGTGATCATTCCTTTGTACCGGGAGATTATTTTGTGGATCTCTGTAATGGTAGAGTAAATCTGTTCGATTGGGGTTAGGTCCCTCTAGATCTCCCCCCTTCAGCTACTGTGTACATCTTTTAAGCAATTTGACTGGCGTAAGTTTCCCGCAGATGGCGCAGATTTTTGCCTCCTTATTATCGAAACATCGCTTCAAGTAAGAAGCCGTGTCAGATTTGCGTACGCAGATGCGCAGATTAGTCACTGACAACGGGTAATTATCTGCGTATCTGCGCACTTTAATATAGAGAGCGTTGACATAGCGAGTGATAATTCAGCAATAGTAAGGACAAAATCTGCGTCATCTGCGGGAAAACTACGCCAGGCTATCATCAGAATAGTTTTGGGTACACGGTAGCTGAAGGGCAAGATTTAGAGGGGGCCGTCCGACAGTTCACAAAGATGTTTCTGAATTGACACCTATCCCGGCCGGGGACGAAGACTGGGATTTATTTGTAATCCATTATACTAATGATCTCTTCGCAGAATCCATATTCCGTTTTATCATTACTGCAAACGATGACCAGCCTGTTCCTGCCATACTGTTCTATCAATGAATTATAGAGATCGATCCCGGTGAGATCAAGATTGGTGCAGGGTTCGTCCAGCAGCACAAGTGAAGTATCAGAGAAGATACATTGTGCCAGCTTGACGCGTTGTTTCATTCCCGAAGAATAATAGCGGATCTGTTTATCAGCCGCGGCATTTAGTCCAACAAGTGCGATTGCTGAAGCAGTCGTAACGCCAGGCAAAAAAGGCTTGAAAGATTGGTGAAAATCCAGGAATTCTGTGACCGTCATTTCTTCCACAACTTCCAGGTAAGGCGCGCAGATGGAAACCTGTTGAAAGACTTTTTCGGGAGCCACTGGTTTTCCTTCGGAAGACCATTCACATTTGCCTTCGTTAAAGAGCATGGAACCGCTCAGCACCTGCAACAGGGTTGATTTACCGGAACCGTTAGCCCCGGTGATGGCGTAAGAGTGCCCTTGAATGAATTGATAGTTGAAATGGCGGAAGATCCATTCCCTGTTGAACCGTTTACCGGCATCAGATAGGGAGATCGTCATCGCTGCTGCCTTTGGTGAAGCGTTTGATGATGCCGCGTCCGCTTTCGCGGATAAACGTCAGGATCTCATCCCGCTCGTCCGTTGCAGGCATTTCTTCTTCGATATACTCAACCGCCTGGCTGGTGTTCATTCCTTTATTATACAGAACACGATAGATATCCAGGATCTGGTTGATGGTATCCACGCTAAAGCCACGGCGCTTCAGGCCAATCGAGTTTACGCCCGAATAGCTCAAAGGATTACGGCCGGCTTTTATATAAGGAGGTACATCTTTACCGACAAGTGAACCACCGCCAACAAACGCATGTGCCCCGATCTTTACAAACTGGTGTACGGCACACATTCCGGCGAGGATCGCCCAGTCGCCGATCACCACGTGACCAGCCACTTGCGTATTATTGCTCATGATACAATTGTCGCCCACAATACAATCGTGTGCCAGGTGACAATAAGCCTGGATCAGGCAATTCTTGCCGATCACCGTCTTATCCCTGTCCTTGGTGCCGCGGTTCACTGTTACAAACTCACGGATAGTGGTGCCATCACCAATGATCACCTGGGAATATTCTCCCTGGAATTTCAGGTCCTGCGGAATGGCAGCTATTACCGCTCCGGGAAAGATCCGGCAATTTTTGCCGATCCGGGCGCCTTCCATGATCGTTACGTTGGAACCAATCCAGGTGCCATCGCCGATCTCAACGTCCTGATGTATAACCGTGAAGGGGTCAATCTTCACATTCGTCGCCAATTTCGCATTGGGATGAATATATGTATGGGGATGGATCATGAGTCGTATTACAAAAAAGCCACGTTTGTTAGTAAACGTGACATGCAAAGGTAGCTTTTACAGCCTAAAACCGAATTTTTTTTCGTGGACTGCGCTAAAAACCAGTTTTGAAGGAAACCTTCTTGCTGGTTCCTGCGTTTACATGTAAATTTGCGTGTTGTTAATGAGTTATGCCTGGTGCTTCTTGTATTACAGGCATGGCTATTAATTTCAATACGTTTGCGTTCGACCGTTATACTACGATGCGTTTGTCTTGAAAAGATGGATCCAACCAAACACCAGAATTATGCACCAGGCACCCGATATATGGACTTTGGCTTACAAACAAGCCCCGATGCAGGAACAGATGTCGCTGATCCATGAAAAGGAACAGCAGGCGCCCGGAACCGTTCAATATACCATCAAGCGTTTTAAGCGAAATGCGCAATGGAATATGGAAGATACCGGAATGATGGTCTACCATTTCGAAAAAGACAAGAACCGCGAAAGTTTCCTGGAGCTGAAATTCTGCATCAGCGGGAATGTCTACTGCCGTCAGAAAGATACTGAGTGCGATAAATGTAAGCTCAGTGCTTCCAAAGACTGTCTTTCTAAAGAAGAAAGTGTGGATCTGCTTAGTTTTAAGTTTACCCCGGCCCAACTCTCTCAATTTGTAAAACCGCGCGCAGCCAGTGATACAGTGATCAGTGATGAAGTGATGGCTTTCAAGCGCTCATCTTCTTTTACCAAGATCTTACCCCTTTGCGGAAAATCAAGAATGGTGCTGGAAGCGATGCTGAACAACACGTATTCCGGTTCACTGGAGAATATTTTCGTTAATGCCCAGATCCAGATGTTGCTGCTGCATAGCCTGGATTGCATGGTTGGTGAAAAAGAGATCGATACGATCAGCTGTAAATTCCTCGCAAATGAAGCTGACCGGGATAAGATCGTAAAGGCAAGGGAGGTGCTCATTCAACACATTGGAGAGCCTATCACCATCAAAGAACTCAGCCGCAAGGTGGCCATGAACGAGTGCTACCTTAAAAAAGGGTTCAAGGAAATGTTCGGCACGACCATCTTTGATTTCTACCAAAGCCAGAGAATGGAACACGCGAAATACCTTTTATATGAGAAAGGATTGAGCGTAACCGAGGTTTCCTTACTCCTGGGATATTCGTCTATTTCCCATTTTTCCACTGCATTTAAGAAGCATACTGGATTGAAGCCTTGTGAGTTGCTGCTGCGCTAATTTTCGATTTGCGTAATTATGTATCGCCAGGGTTGAGAAGAAACCGCTATGAACGCTAAGGAGCTTCGCACTCCTGGCGGTTGCTTAGCGTCCTTTGCGATGCTTATCTGCCAGGCAGCATAAAAAAATCCCGGATATCATCAGACACCCGGGATTTCTTATAATAAGGTAGAATATATTAATGCCCTCCTTTACCACCGCCACCTGGTCCGCGGTAATTCATGATATCCCTGTCGAACAGATACAAACCGCTCTTATCATCACCGATCAGCTCCAGTTTATCGTTCAGTACTCTGGCAGTTCTTTCTTCCTCTATCTGTTCATTGACGTACCACTGCAAAAAGTTATGCGTTGCATAGTCCTTTTCCTGCAGCGACAAATGAACAAGGTCATTGATGCTGTTACTTACCTGTAATTCGTGCTTTAAAAACTCTTCAAACACCCTGCGCAAAGATTGAAAAGTGATCATCGGTTGCGGCAAGGGCGGAATGGTAGCGAATCCACCTCTTTCATTAATAAACCGGATCAGCTTCAGTTCATGCACTCTTTCCTCATCCGACTGCTTATAGAAGAACTCTGTCACGCCGTCAAGGCCCGGTTGTATCTCGGCCCAGGAAGCCATGGCCAGGTATGCCTGCGATGACTCGGCTTCCATTTGTACTTGCTTATTTAATGCTTCCTGAATGGCTTTGGATAACATAGCTGTTTGATTTAGAATAGCAAGATACAAACTTTGAGGTTTGGAGAAAGGGGATTATTGTTCGTTGTCCATTGTCCATTGCCCCTTCACTGCTCTCCGGGAGAAAGGGCGGTGAAGGTAATGTCTCCCGCCTATCTATTCGCGGACGCTTTGATACAGGGCCGGTGTCTTTCCGAAACTCCGTACTGCGGACAATGGTCAACGGCGAACGTGCTATTCAGCGATTGCCAAATCCTCCTTTTTCCTTACTTTCAACCCTCTTTATTCACATGCGGAGGTAGCATCCGCTCAAAACAACACAATCAACATGATGAAAGCAAGGCTCGCATGGGCGATGGGAACATTGCTGGTAGCAGGTACGCTCAATGCTCAGCAACCAGCCACCACTCAGTCCAAGTATGACCCCCATGCCCTATTCTCTCCCCTGTTCTACACACAAAATGGAAATGAATATCGCACTGCAACCGGCGAACCCGGACCTTCTTACTGGCAAAACAAAGTAGACTACCAGATCGCTGCGAAACTTGATGATACGAAAAACGAGGTGAGTGGGGTTGTAACGATCACTTACAAAAATAATAGCCCGCTGAAACTTCCCTATCTGTGGCTGCAGCTCGATCAAAACCTTTTTAATAAAGAATCGCGTGGTCAGGCTAAAATGCCGGCAACCGGCCGTAGCCGTTATGGTGATGCAAAAAGCGGATTCGATGGTGGGTATAAGATCAAGTCCGTACAACTGATCAATGGCACTGCTGCCAGCAATGCTAACTATCTCATTACTGATACAAGAATGCAGGTGAAACTTGCCAGTGCGCTTGCAGCAAAAGGCGGTACCCTGAAATTCAGGATCGAATATTCTTATACTGTTCCGCAGTATGGTGCTGATCGTACAGGTATCCAATCAACAAAGAATGGTGATATCTATGCGATCGCACAATGGTTCCCGCGCCTCTGCGTATTCGATGACGTTCGTGGCTGGAACACTGATCCATACCTTGGCGCCAGCGAATTCTATTGCGAGTATGGCGACTTTGATGTGAGCATTACTGCTCCGGCCAATCACATCGTGGTGGCTTCCGGCGACCTGTTGAACCCTGCAGAAGTCTTTACTCCAAAACAATTGCAGAAATACAACCAGGCAAAAACAAGTGATGCGACGGTGATGATCCGTGATAGTGCAGAAGTAACCGACCCGGCATCACGTCCGTCAAAACCAACATTGACCTGGAAATATAAAATGGTGAATGCGCGTGATTTTGCATGGGCTTCTTCCAAATCATTTATCCTTGATGCGGCAAGAATGAATTTGCCTGGTGGCAAAACCGCTCTGGCAATCTCTGCTTATCCTGCAGAATCAAACGGGAAAAATGCATGGAGCCGTTCAACTGAATATACAAAAGGTTCTATCGAGAACTATTCTAAAAGATGGTTCACTTATCCTTACCCTGCCGCCGTGAACGTTGCAACAAACATCGGTGGTATGGAATATCCTGGTATCGTATTTTGCAGCTATCGTGCACGAACAGCTGGCTTGTTTGGTGTAACAGATCACGAGTTCGGTCACACATGGTTCCCGATGATCGTTGGCAGCAATGAAAGAAGATATGGCTGGATGGATGAAGGTTTCAATACATTCATCAATGGAATTGCTGAAAAGGATTTCAACAATGGCGAATACGCTTCCCAAAAAAGAAGCGCGCATGGCAACCGCCTGTTCAGCGCGAATATTGAATCGGTATTAAACACGCCAGATGGTATGGCTGAAAGAAATATCGGAAGCCTTCTCTATAGCAAACCGGGTTTCGCATTAGGCCTGCTGCGCGATGAAGTA
Organism: Chitinophagaceae bacterium; assembly: GCA_040509495.1. Classification (GTDB taxonomy): domain Bacteria; phylum Bacteroidota; class Bacteroidia; order Chitinophagales; family Chitinophagaceae; genus Terrimonas_A. The sequence continues at coordinate 23,050 of JBEVKW010000030.1, forward strand.
CTTGGTGAAGAGCGCTTTGATTTCGCCTTCCGTAAATACATCAGCGATTGGTCATACAAGCATCCAACACCAACAGATTTCTTCCGCAGCATTGAGAACTCAGCGGGTGAAGATCTCGCATGGTTCTGGAAAGCAGTATTCTTTGAAACCTACTCACTCGATCAGGCTGTAAGCAAAGTAGAATACCTGGAGAATGATATGAAGAAAGGTGCGATCGTAACGATTGACAACCTGGAGAAAATGGCAATGCCGGTTACCATTGAATATACTACTGCAAGTGGTAAAGTAGCGCGCAAGAAATTGCCGGTTGAGATCTGGCAGAATAATATCAGCTGGAAAGTTTTACTTCCAACGGAAGAGGAGGTAACGAAAGTGGTGATAGACCCTGACAAAGTTTTACCTGATGCAAATGGTGCGAATAACACCTGGAGCAAACAGTAGTAAGAGAAAGTTTTTTAGTTGTGTATCCCATCCCGCTTAATTGCGGGGTGGGATTTTTTTTGTTGCTCAATGGCGTTGGGCGTGCTCTTTTGCAAGGGTGTTGTATTGTGATGGCTCATTCCTGTGCGGCGATCCGCTGCATTTCGCGATCAAAAAGCTGCTCCCATTGTGAGGAGATCAAAGGCCATGCATATTCTTTTTTCGTTGCATTTGCATAACACAATTGTCGCCGGTTGATCAATTCTTCACGATCATTCCAGGCATCCTGTAATGCAGAAGCTATTGCTTCCGGATGAATGATATGCTCAGCGATCATCGAATGTGGATTTGTCAGGGTGATCTCATAAGGAAGAAGGTAAGCACAGTCTTTCCAAAGCTCACGGCCACTTGAATGATCGGGTACGATCTGCGGAAGACCGGCAGCAGCCTGTTCAAAACTAAGAAGTCCCCAGCCTTCACTTGAAGCAGTATTGATGCCAACATCAGCGGCATTAAAAATCGTATTTAGTGAATTTTCTTGCAGGTTAGGATGTTCGCTTAAAGTTGTTGAATAGATAAGCCGGTCTTCCAATTGAAATTTTCTTGCTAAGTAATGAAGATCCCATCCAAGATCTTTCAAGCCCATATGAAGATGCAGGAAAATATTTGGAGGCTTATATTTTGCGAATAAAGAGAAACCTTCCATTGTAAGATCTATCCGTTTGCGGGGCTGGTTCCTGTTTGCATTTAAAACAATAAAGCCATTTTGCAGCGCTTCATTGTCTGCCGGATAAAGCTTTTTCCGGGCGATCTCCTGCGACGTATTTTTTTTATCGTCAAGTGGTCTGAATACAGCGGTATTAACTCCATGAGGAATTACTTCAATTTCCGGAAGGTTCAATGAGGGGTCTTTCTTCAGCAGATCATCTATCGCATGTTTTGCAAACTGCGTATAAACGATAAGCCGCCTGGCCCGGGAAAGTGGTGGCAGCACAGCAGGGTCGATCTCTTCGGAATTGAAAGAAGCGTACACAATAGTTGGAATGGCGGGAAAAGCTGTCAGTTCTTGCATGTACGCGATCAGCGCCCAAGGATCCTGCAACATAAAGATAAGGCTGGGGCGAAATCCTTCAACCAGTTTTCTGATCCGGTGTTCACCTAATTTATACGCATCAATACCTGCGGGAAAGATCTTCCAGGGCCAGTTATGCGGATCCCCGAAATAATTGGTGCCAAGTTGAACGAGTTCATATTTGTCTTTCATTGGTGAGAATATTTCAAATATCACTTTCGCAAATCCTGTGTTTGCAACAGCGTCTCCAATAATAAGGATGCGTGGCTTTGTTGATTGATCAATCATGTTTTAAGCTGCGGTGAAATCTTTTAGCGGAAGGTGCAACAGTAGTCGAAATTTATTCACCCTACAATTGCCGGTTCATTGAGGATAAGTACAACAGGGCAATAGAGATTGCCCTGTTTTTGTAAAAGCGTTAATGGAATAAGGGTAGTGGATAAACAGACATCAAATAGGTTCTCCTGTAATGGCAATGGTATAAACATAATTGTCCTGTACAGGGAATTGAGCACCTTGAAAACTTCCGGGAATGGCACCCGGTTCTACTGTCCAGTAAACCATAGTTGCCTCCGGCGGAAGTGTTACTGTCCTGCCATTCGGGCTTACCATACCTGATCCTGATCCTACATTAGTAGCATACGTGATCAAAGTGTCAAGGTCGTTTCTTAAAATGATTGACATTTTCAGTTGTTTAAGGTTATTAAATAGAAGTAATACTCAGGTAATGTACTTGCAATTAACTGGAATAGTGTCAATGTATATATGAATTTCTGAAAGTTGATCGAATAGGAATTGTATTGATGCAGAAGACGGAGTTAAATCACCTTTTTGTAGCAGGTGATTTAACGCTACTTGTTTTTTCAATCAGGAAATGGTCAACTTTGTTCTCAACAATGTATATGCATCACCGTTGCAGAGGTGTTGTGAAGCGGGTAAATGGACCTTATTTAATACTATTAAATCCTGATCATGCAAAACGAAAATTTCGAATCAGCTGTTTCTTTTATCCGGTCGATCGGTATTGATATTCGTTTTTCACCGTTGAACGATGATACATTTCTTCCCGGCTTATCTATACAACAGGGAGTGATCATCGTTGATAAAAGCAAGCTGTTATATCCTGGAGATATTCTTCATGAAGCGGGCCACATAGCAGTAGTGCCGCTTAGCGAACGTCATACATTAAATGCAGATACCATTGGAAAACGGGAACAACATCCTGCTGAAGAGATGATGGCTATTGCGTGGTCTTATGCGGCATGTATTGCATTGGAGATACATCCGTATTTTGTTTTTCATGATGATGGTTATAAACAGGGAGGTCAAAGTATTGCTGATAGTTTTGCGGCGGGACATTATTTCGGTGTTCCTGTGTTGGCATGGTTAGGTATGACGCGTGATCCTTTTCAATCATCCGTTGATAAAACACGTGCATACCCTTACATGCTGAACTGGATCAGGCATTAATAAAATTTTTTGCGAGTATGATTAAGTCTAGCTTTGATTTGAACCTTATTTATAAACCTTATCTAATTTACTATGGAAGGAGTTATCGGCGTTGTTACAGCGTTCGCCGGCAATTTCGCCCCGAAGACGTGGGCGTTCTGCAACGGCCAGCAAATGATCGTTTCACAAAACCAGGCATTGTTCTCTATTATAGGAAACAAGTTTGGTGGAGATGGACAAACGACTTTTAATCTTCCAGATCTCAGGGGTCGCGCACCTGTTGGAGCTGGAACCGGACAAAACATCACACCGTACCAGTTAGGACAGGCCAGCGGTGTAGATCAACTTAAACTTACAGTAGATAATTTACCTGTGCATACTCACAGTGGCAATGTGTCCTTTTCTTTACGGTGTGATAATTCTTCAAGCGGCTCACCCACACCGGATTTTTCTTTTCCTAATGAACTGGCAGACAGTTATGCGCCGGCACCAACAGGTGTAATGCAGCCGCCGGCTTATAACAATCCGGTACTGGCCAATGCTGGTGCGAGTGGCGAAGTGCCAAACCGCTCGCCCTATCTGACATTGAACTTCATTATTTGTCTCATGGGCATTTATCCAACACGTAGCTAATTAATTTATCCTTTAAAATTCAGCTTATGTTTTTTGAACCTTATTTGGGAAACGTTACTGTTTTTGCAGGCAACTTTGCTCCGCAAAATTGGATGTTCTGTCAGGGACAATTACTTTCCATTCAACAATACACTCCGCTGTTTGCTATTGTCTCTAACATTTATGGAGGTGATGGCGTGTCAACTTTTGGCCTGCCCAATCTTTCCGGACGCCGCGCCATTCATGCGGGCCAGGGAACAGGCTTGTATAACTATGCGCTCGGCTCGGTGGGCGGTTCTGAAAGTCTGACCCTAACGCAGGCTCAATTGCCCACACACACGCATAACCTCGAGTCCATTACCGGTTCGCCTGGTGCTTCCGCACAACCAGGTACGTTGAACAGTCCAACCAGTGCTGTCCCCGCAGTTATCCCGAATACCAGTGCTTATGCAAGTTCACCGGGAGGAGTAGACCTGGGCGCGTCAACAAATCATGCTCCGACAGTGATCGCCGGAGGTGCTTCACCTATACCTGTAACATCGCCCTATCTGGTGATGAATTATGTTATTGCAGTTTTAGGAATATTTCCGCAAAGAAGTTGATCTTTTTATCACTAATTAATTTAAAAATTATGGAAGGAGTTATCGGATATGTTACGCCGTTCGCGGGTTCGTTCGCGCCAAACGGCTGGATGCTTTGTCAGGGACAATTACTGACCATTACACAGTATACACCATTATACTCTCTCATAGGAACCTACTACGGCGGCAGTCCATCAACTAACTTTAATCTGCCTGATCTTCAAGGCCGTGCTATCGTTGGGCAGGGCACTGCGACCGGGCTATCTACTTATGCTATTGGTCAGAAAGGAGGTGTGCAGGGGTTTACCATGTCTATGTCGCAAATGCCAGCGCATACTCACATTCTATCAGCAGATCTGACGCCACCGGCTGCTTCTGCTTCTGATATGAATACGCCGATTGCTGATGTGTATGCTGCTCCATCCGGCAGCGAAGCTTTGTTCAGCGCGGATAATACAAGCAATATGCAACCTTATGCAGGTTCGGTTACCATGGGTAATGCCGGAAGTGGTACGGCTGTTGTTAGCCAGGATCCGGTACTCGCTTTAAACTATATTATCTGTGTAATGGGCGACTATCCCCAGCGACAATAGCGATATGTTTGTTTTAACAGCTTATATTATTTTATGCGAATAGGATTACTACTTCCGCGTTCAACGGACTATCCCGCACTTGGCTTTGATTTACTCGATGGCATTAAAGGCTTTATGAAACATTCAGGAGTTTCTGATATCGCTTATATGTCTGAGAATATCGGTTACGGTGAAGATGCTGCTAACAATTATGCAAAAGCTGAAAAGCTGATCCTCGAAGGTGATGTGGATATGATCCTTGCTTATTGCGATGCAAACAATGCGTATCCGTTATATGACCTTGCAAGCATGACGCGTAAGCCGTTTATATTTGTTGATCCCGGAATGCGGCTGCCGCAACAATTACCCCGGGAGTATGTGTATCATATCACGCTTCAGGGAACCCATGCCTGCAGCCTGGCTGGTCAAATGGCTGGAGATAACGGCAGGAAGGTTTTGCTGGCAACCTCTTTCTATGATGGAGGATACGATGGCCCCTATGTTTATTCGCAGGGCTTGGATGCTGCGGGCGGCGCAATATGCGGGAACTATGTCAGCGGATATAAAGTGAAGGAGTTTAGTATTGAGCAATATATTTCTTTGCTTGAGTCTTCTGGAGCGCAGTCTGTAGCGGCATGTTTCAGCAGTTATCTTGCTGCGCTCTTTCTTCAATCTCTCAAGGAAACGGATAAAAAAGCAACGGCGCTGCCTTTCTATTGCGCACCGTTCATGGCTGAAGAACAGCTGCTGGCACAAATTGAATATCCTGGTGGCACATTTCATGCTGTAGTTCCGTGGGCTTCGGATATTGATAATGACGCTCAGCATAGTTTTAAGACTTCGATCAATTTGATCAGTAACAAAAGCGCTAATCTTTTTCATTTGCTTGGTTGGGAAGCTGGCGCGGTAGCGTTGCAATTTGCGTCTCACGGTTTGAATTCATTAAATGATTTCAGCTATGAAAGTCCGCGCGGTAAAGTGGTGATCGATGCTGAAACGCACTACACGTATGCGCCTTTGTATAAAGGAATGATCGTTTCATCGACGGATAATAAGTGCAGGCTTGTAACGCAGGAGAAGATTTGGATAACGGCTGAAGAGCATAAAAAGATAATCAGGGGAAAGATCGCCGATGGGATCGTAACGGGGTGGAGAAATAATTACCTCTGTATATAAGCATGCGTATTGTTATACTTTGTAATGATCGCATCGCTCTGCCCGCAATGGATCAATTATTTTCTGCCGGGCTTGTAGCAGGAGTTGGGGTACCGGCACGTGCGCAGGAGATGCTGTTGCTGTTGAGGCAACGATGCGATGCATATCGTGTTCCACTGCGCTCTTTTGAAAAGAAGGATCTCGACAGTTCACTTGCAGAGTGGTTAGAAAGCATAAACCCGGATGTGGTACTGGTAAAAACGTTTCCTTACCTGATATCAGCCCGGTGTATCAGTATACCTGCAAAAGGAATTATCAATTTTCACTACGCTCCTCTACCTGAGTGGCGAGGTCCAAACCCGGTATTCTGGATGATCCGTAACGGAGCATCAGAAGGCGCGATAACCGTCCATCAAATGAATGAATCCTTTGATGAAGGGCCCGTGTTACTGAAGCAACCTGTTCCGATCTCACCGGATGTGAACTTTGGAATGTATTATACGCAACTCGCCTACGCGGGTGTGCAGGCAACTGCAACCTTATTACAGCAGCTTATTAACGGATCGGTTACTCCAAAAGAACAGAATAATAGCCAGGCAAAATGGTATGACAGACCGGCCGCAGCCGACCTCTTTATCAACTGGGCAATAATGAGCGCCGAACAGATAAAGGCGCTGGTCAACGCCTGTAACCCCTGGCATAAGGGTGCAGCAACGCGATGGCAAAACTGGATGTTTGGTTTGACCGATGTTTCTATTTCAAACAAAACCCACAGCGGAAAGCCGGCAGGAACAATTCTCAGTATAGATGAGGTCAATGGGTTCACCATTGCGTGTTTGGATAACCAGGTCATCCATGCTGCTGTGGTGTATTGCGAAGAAGGTTATTACGCAGGGTACCGCCTTTCCCGTTTCGGATTAAAAAAAGAAGACTTACTTGAATAATAGTTCTAACCAAAAATACCTACTATGAACATTCGCTCATCTGCATTTCGGATACTTATCCTATATATAAGTTTACTATTTATTCCTGATATACTCTCTGCTCAAACATGGTTATTTGCCAATGCATTTGGCACCTCAGCATCCGGGACGGACAAAGGTACCGGAGTGGCTGTTGATGCAGCGGGGAATGTATATGTAACAGGTTCCTACACAGGAGCAACTAATTTTGGAACAGGCGCACTGGCCACAGCAGTCGGAGCGGATGGATTTGTATCCAAGTTCACTTCGGCAGGCGTGTGTCTTTGGTCGATCCGGTTTAACAGCACGAATGTAGCTGTGGACCAGGGCCTGGCCATTGCAACAGATGGTACTTCTGTATATGTTGGCGGTTCATACGCTGCAACTGGGCTGACAGTAAATGGCACGGCAAGCAATGCGAACCTGGGAGGTACTGATGGTGTGATCTTTAAGCTGAATGCCACTACCGGTGCTGTACTATGGATCTCTACTGTCAATGGAGCAGGTGGCGATCTTGTACATGCAATCTGTCTTGATGGCGCTGGTGATGCATATGTCTCCGGTTCATTTACCACTTCCGCCAACTTTGGTAGCATAACCAGGGCTGCAAGAGGAGGCTCAGCGTCGGACGCGTTTGTAGCCAAATTAAATGGCGCAACAGGTGCGTTTGTATGGGTAAGTACGGGCGGTGCTTCGGCTGCAGCCGATAATCTTACCGGCAGCGGCATTTGTTATGTGCCCGGCACAAATTCAGTTGTCATGACCGGCGGCTTTGTGGGTAGTGGTGCGGTGTATGCTACTACAGCGCCTGTGTCAAGTGTTTCTTTAACAGGTACCGCGGCAACAGGAAGTGATATCGCTGTCGTTCAGGTGGATGCTTCGACCGGTGCTTTTTTATCCGGCCTGAGTGTAGGCGGACCGTCTAACGGTGGTGAAGAAGGCCTGGGTGCAGTTTACGATCCTCAGTCTTCGCACGTGTATCTCACCGGATATTTTAACAGTACTACGCTTAGTTTTTCAGGTAATACTGTCACCGGGGGTGGGCTCGATGATGCATTTTATGCACGATATAATCCCGTTACCAATACATTCATATGGGCCCGCGCGGCCGCAAGTATCGGACAGGATAGGGGACTGGGAATAAGTACAGACAGCAGAAGGACCATCTATATTACCGGCCGCTTCCGGGGAACGTTTAGTATTCCTACTTCAACGGTGCCATTAACCCTTGTCAATACGCGCACAAATGGTGATGAGATCTTTATTATTGGTGTGGATAATATTGATGGATATGGAAGGGTTGCTGTTAAATCAACCGGGAATGATCTCAACACTACCAGTAACCAGGGGATTGGCATTGCTGCGGCTTCTAACGGAAATATATGGACAACCGGTACGTTTGCAAGTAATCTTTCTTTCGGCGGATCATTTTCGCTGACACCTACGGGTACTAATACCGCTGATATATTTCTTTCACTGCTCAATGCTCCCGTGATCCTCCCTGTAGATCTTACTTCATTTACAGGCGAGTTGGTGAATGGGGACGTGTTGCTGAAGTGGACAACAGCTATTGAAGTGGACCATGACTATTTCGAAGTGGAACGAAGTAGTGATGGCCGGAACTTTACACCGGTAGGCCGGCGCTATCCGCAGCAAAGCAGTTCCGGTAACTATTCTTTTACTGATGCCGCCGCCAGTCTTCCTACTGGCACCCTGTTCTATCGCCTGAAGATTGTAAGTACGATCGGTACTGTGGAGTATAGCCGCGTGGTCACCGTCTATACCGACAGGAGCACGCCTTTTGTTGCGGGACTTCGTCCGAATCCATTCGTCAACTCATTAGGTGTTGCGTTGAATATGCCCCGCGATGGAAAAATAACATTCACCATTTATGATATCACCGGCAGGCAGATAAGCCGCCAGCAGGTTGAAGCATCCAAAGGATTTAGCACAATCACGATTCCCGGAGCGGACAGGCTGGCGCGGGGTACCTATACGCTGAGCGCCGAATTTGAGGGGGAGAGAATATCCCAACGATTGATCAAACAATAATTCATCCCAAGAGCTTTACGGCGTTCGCTGTAAAGCTCTTTTCTTATTGCCAGTAAATGAGTAATCAATTCATCCAGATCCCGTCTTTATTAAGCAAGGAGAATTTGTTACAACTCGAATCTCTGATAAGCAGGGCCAGTTTTGTCGACGGGAAACTCACCGCAAGTTTTGCTGCACGTGAAGTGAAGAACAATCAGCAGATCGATGCGAACGATCATTTAATAAATGAGATCAGTAATGCCCTTTTATCCATTATACAGAGTAACCAGCTATTTAATACGATAGCAATGCCTAAAACAATACACCGTTTCCTGGTGAGTAAATACGGTGCCGGGCAATACTATGGCTGGCACGTGGATAGTCCTGCAATGGGTAACCCGGTTGTGAGAACAGATCTTGCCATGACGATCTTTCTAAGCGATCCTGATACCTATAAAGGCGGCGAACTTGTATTGCAAACAGGAGCTGGTGTAGTAAGTTTAAAACCACCGAAAGGCGATGCGATCGTATATCCTTGCCAGTACCTGCATGGTGTTAACGCCGTTGAAAGCGGCGAACGACTGGCTGCTGTAACGTGGATCCAAAGTATCGTCAGGTCACCGGAACAGCGTCAATTGCTTTTGCAGCTTAGCCAGGTCCATTCGATGATCTCGCAGAAAGATAAGCAGTCGCCCGAAGCCCAATTGCTTTTACAGACGTACAGCAATCTTTGGCGGATGTGGGCGGATATATAGTTTCTTTCAAATTCCATCATTCAAAAAATATCGTTTAACCACCTTAAATCTTTTCTTATGGGACGTCAGATCGTTACTTTGCAACAACCCGCCATAACCAAGTCTTCTCTTCCTGATGATTACAAAGACAAATTGATAAAGCTTATCCCGACTGAGATCATTACTGCTTATATAACGATCCTCGGCATGATCAGCGGTACAACCCAGGGAAATAAAGACGCTCTGCTCTGGCTTGTTATTGCAGTACTCACAGTGGCAACACCTTTGTACCTCATCTATGTTTCGAAAGTGAAGCTGATCTCGCAGATCATTTTCACCACGATTGCATTTATTTTATGGGTCTTGGCAACAGGTAGCCCGCTTGCAACAATATTTGGATACCAGGCAACTTTCATCGGCTCAATTTTCCTGATCCTGTATACGGTGTTTATCCCGTTTTTCTTTTCCGGGGATTAATGCGGGTTGCTATTGTGTGTTTGATGTAATGGTACCAGGAATGTCTTTCGTTACCCATTGGTGCGGAATGTGTATAAGTCAGTATTAATAAGCGATGGTATTCTTTAACGGATCAGCACGATCGTGCCTTTCCTGAATGCCCTTTCCTCACAGATCGTTTTCGCTTCAATCCAGTACACATAAGCATCCGGAGCTTGTGGCTTACCATTGTACGTACCATCCCAACAGTCATTTGGATTCGTTGTGGTAAACATCAGCTGACCTTTTCTATTGAATATCGAAAGCCTGAAATTGGAAACATTCCCCCATGCTTTTGCACCAAAGCAATCATTTTTTCCATCACTGTTCGGCGTGAAGGCGTTTGGTAGTTCAAAACTTCCATCACCAATACTCCGGTCTACCACCACCCTGATGCTATCGCGTACCTGGCAACCATCTTCCGAAGTTGCAAGTACGTAATAGGTGCTTGTATTTGCCGGCGTTACTGTAAGTGACGGTGTGGTTGCTCCGGTTACTGCAGGATCTGTCGACGCCCATAAATAAGTACTCGCGCCGGATACACTTATGTGCGATATAGCGAGTTTGCAATTGATATCGTTATCTTTTGTTTTAACAAGCTTCGGTGTTGGGAATACGGTGATCTTTCCAGCAGCGGATGTATCACCGCAGCCAAATGAATTCTCCACCAGTACGCGAATGTTTGTTACATCATTTACTGTGCTGTTGGCAGGCACGCGGATCTCCAGGTTGAATGGATTGGCGGTATTGCGGATCTGACCATTCACATACCAGTAGAATGATACCGGATCACTGCCCGTATAGTTATAAGATGCGTTCAGCCGGATGGTAGTGTCATGCGCGCAAATGCCGAGATCGTTTGGCATGAAGCTTACGTTTTCTACCGTGTTCAGCACATCGATCATTGTGATGCCTGAGTATAACGCCTGGCAGGCACCATTCTCTACCAATGCGCGATACCATGTGGTAACCATCAGGTCTTTATACCGGATAAACAGTGAACTGTTCTGAACGGGCATCCAGCTTGCGCCATTATTGATAGAGGTTTCCCAGCGAATCACCTGTCCGAATTGTCCGGATAGATAAACGGTGCCATCATTTTTACCACGGCAGACTGTTGCATTGGATGAAGTATTACCGGCGATCGTTCGTTCTGAAACCGTAACCGTGATACTATCATTCGCAGTACAGCCATCGATCGTTACAGCAGCATAATAGATGCCGTTATGCGTAATGTTTCCATTTGGAATGACGGGCGATTTGATAGAGCTTGTGAATCCATTCGGACCATTCCATTCATATGTAGCCCCGCCGGATGCAGTCACATCGGCATTTAGTAGCAACGTGGTTCCTTCACAAAGCGGAGCATTGGTTGTTGCCATTACAGAGAATGGTGCAGTATCAGTGAGCAGGAAAGGTCCTGCAGTATTTGAATTACATCCGTTACGGCTGACCGTGACATCGGTATAAACGCCAGCCGTCATGCCGCTGATGATGATACTTCCAGCATTATTTGCGGTTACAGTTTCTGTTTCAATTGATCCTGCATTCTTCCGATAATAAACTGTGTAGACCTGGTTTGCTATCAATCCATTCAGAATAATAGACCCTGTGGCAGTTCCGCAACCAATAGGATTGATGTGTGAACTGCTGGTGATATTTGGTAATGGTAGTATTACCACATTCAACGATGCAGACGGCGAGGAACAGCTTCCTGTAACGGAAGTCACCGTTAACGTATATGTGCCGGCCATTCCGGCTGTTGCATTGGGGATCTCAGGATTTTGTTGATTGCTTGTAAAGCCATTTGGTCCCGTCCAGGCATAAGAAAGAGCACCGGCAAATGCTGATGATGATGTAAGCCTGATGGTTTCATTCAAACAGGTTGTCACTGTTGGAGGCAATGTTGGCGCAAGCGGCCTTGGATGGATGATCACATTAATGGGTGCAGCAGGCGAAGGGCAGTTGTTCAAGGTGGCGATCACATTATAGGTACCGCCTGCGGCGAGCGATGCACTGTTGATCACAGGGTTTTGCAGTGTGCTTGCAAATGAGTTTGGTCCCGTCCAGGAATATACAGCTCCGGCTGGTGAAGTCGCATTAAGCTGGAAGCTTTCTCCCTGGCAAACAGGTGCTGTAGTGCTAACGGTTGGTGCAGGTGGTGGATTGGGATCAGCCAGTGTTACAGAGGCGATCGTATTCGAGATACATCCTGCTAATGTTACATAAATATTTGTGTATGATCCGGCGGTAAGGTTAGTGATAACGAGAGTTCCTCCTGAATTGGAAGTGACGGTTGCGGTTACCGGATTACCGTTCTTAAGATAATGAACGATGTATGCAGTTGAAGGGAACAGTCCATTCAAGATGATCGTTCCGGTAGGAGATCCGCAATTCGTTGGATTGGTAAATGAATTACCTGAGATCGCCGGAATCGGATTCACGGTAACCGGCACTGAAGCTGTTGGTGATGCGCAATTTCCGGTGACTGATGTAATGTTTACTGTATAGTTGCCGCTCATTGCCGTTGTTGTGTTGGCAATAGATGGATTTTGATCAGCACTGGTAAAGTTATTTGGGCCTGTCCAGCTATAGGAAACAGCACCAGGGAATGAAGTGCCAGAGGTCAGATTGATCGTTTCGCCTGCGCAGATCGCTATTGCGTTTGCAACGGCTGGTGCGGCGGGTCTTGGGTGGATCAAAACACTCAGAGCTGCCGGCGCCGATTTACAGTTATTCAATGTTGCGATCACATTATAGGTGCCGCTTTGATTTGCGTTAGCGGGATTGATCACCGGGTTCTGCTGTGCACTTGTATATCCATTCGGACCAGTCCATGTATAGCTTACTCCAGCGGTTGCAGAAATAGCATTTAAGCTTAGTGATCCACCTTCGCAGAACGGTGCATTGGTAGAAGTGGTTGGCGTAGCGGGGGGATTGGGATCAGTAAGCGTATACGGACCGACTGAATTCGATGTACATCCGGTCAATGTTACACGTATATTATCATAAGTGCCGGCTCCGAGTGCTGAGATCACTAAAGATCCCGAAGCGGCTGAAATGATATTTCTCGTCACAGGTGTTCCGTTCAATGTATACTGAACGGTATAAGTTGTTGATGCAGTCAAACCTTCAAGAGTGATCATTCCTGTGGTACTTGCGCAATTCAGTGGAGCAGTAAAGCTGCTGCCGCTGATCACCGGAACGGGATGAACATCCACAGTGATCGATGCACGGCTGCTCTCACAGTTGGTGGTGTTATTGATCTGACTCACATAGTAAGTTGTAGTGCCAGCAATTGTTGTTACAGGTGTTGGTGCAGTTGCAGACCCGGTTCCTCCTGTAGATGTGGTGAACCAATTTAAGGTATGACCTGGCGAGGCCGTTGCATTTAGCGGTGTGGCTGCATCTCCCACACAATAATTTACGACGTTTACGACCGGTGCTTGTGGGGTTGGATTGACAGTAATAGTGAATGAAGATTGTGCAGAGCAACTGTTCGACAAAGCCGTCACGGTGATTACAGCAACACGTGGTGTATTGCCGGTATTTGTTGCAACAAATGAATTGATACTGCCGGTTCCGCTCGCGGGCAATCCTATAGATGGATTATTGTTTGTCCAGGTGATTGATGCCCCCGGTGTTGTGCTGGTGATATTGAGATTGCCGGTATTTTCTCCGTTACAGAATGCTACGGATGCGGGAACGGAAAGATTCGCGCTTGAGCTGATCGTAAACTGTCGTGTAACAGTTGTTGTGCCACATTCATTGGTGACTGCAAGGCTCACCGTATGCACACCCGGAGTGGTGAAAGAGATCGTACCGGGGTTTGCGCTGCTGGCATTGCCTGAGGGGGCACCATCAAACAGCCACGCATACGTGAGTGATGATTCGCCGCAGCTGGTGATCGTAGGTTGAGGCATGTAGTTGACAATGTCGCAGGCATCTGGAATAGTGGGTAAAACAACGGCCGGCTTCTGTTTTACTTTGACAACCTGCTGGGAGGTTGTGTTACCGCAAGGGCTGTTAACAGTAAGTGTAATAGTATAAGTGCCCGGGTTTATGAATGTGAAAGAGGGTGTTTCTGAGGTCGCAGTTGTTCCGTTGGCGAATGACCAGGAAGAGCTGGTGCCGCAGAAGCCGGAAGCGTACGCGACAGTCCAGTTATAATTGGTCACTCCGCAAGTGGATTTTACAGAAGTGTTGGTTGCGTTGACAGTTGAACCAGCACAGGTAGCGAGATTATCAAGTGTGAAGCCTGCGGTGGGCTTTGGGGTTATGCAAATTTGTTTTGAGATAGTATTAGATCCACAACCATTGTTTGCGGTCAGGGTAACAGTATATGTTCCCGCCGCCGTGTAAATATGCGCCGGAGGAGTTGCCGAAGTGGAAGTTGTGCCATCGCCAAAATCCCACAGATAGGCAGTCGTTCGTGAACAGTTTAAAAAATAGCCTGCTATTGTTTCATTGGTAAAGGAGAGCGGTTGACCAACACATCCAGGAACCGGAGAAGTTGAAAATTCTGGTTGAGGTTTTTTATATACCAGGATTTCGGGACCGACAAATTGTGTGGTCTTACAATAGTTGGTTGTTGTTAATACAGGTTTGATGCTTCCATTAATGCATGAAGATGCTGTGTAGGTGTGCTGGATAACCTGGTTTGAATTGGTCCCATTGATGGGATGGGTAAATTCCTGGAAGGTTCCGTCGCCAAAATCTAACCGGTATTTGGTGCCGGGAGAGTTTTGTGCCCAGAGGCCGATTTCCAGTTGCACCTGAATGGATTCGCAGCCAGAAAGTTGTCCAGATGTTCCAAGACTGGCGTTTGGTTCTACCTGGTTAGCCACAGGATAGGATTTCTGAGACACGCATCCATTTGTGCCGTTGGCGGTGATCACGAGATCGAAAGCACCAAGTTGTGTATAGGTATGGCTCCGCGGAAAACTTCCCGATGTCAGACCCGTTTCGATAGTTCCATCTCCCCAATTCAATGTATACGTGGTAATGCAGGAAGTATTAGGAGAAACATTGTTGACTGTTAAAGTAAAGCTTGAGTTGCCTGGGGATGGGGCATTGTCACAATTGCTGAAAGGGGAGAAAATATCCTGGTCCTGTAATTCAACAATAGGAGCCTGCTTGATTGTGATGGTATTACTAACAGTGGCTGTACACCCATTCGCATCAGTCACTGTCAACTTTACCTGGAAATTTTGAGTGGCGCAGCCCAGTGAAGTAAAAACATGGCTTGGATTTGCCGCAGTAGAGGTACCACCATCACCGAAATCCCAACTGTAAGTATAAGGAGCTGTACCAACCGACACATTGCTTGTGAAATTGACCGCCGTACCGGAGCAGGCATTATTTGTAAAAGTAAATGTTGGCACAGGAAGCGGCCGGACGTTTACAACCACTGGGCCTGCTGTTAGAGGAGATCCACCTACCAGATAGCTAACTGAATAAGAACCGCTTGTGTTAGCAATAAATGCCTGCGAAGTTGCTCCGGGTATCACCGTGCTGTTATTAGACCAAACCCATGATGACCCGGCTGGTGCAGTAAGCGTAACAGATTCTCCCTGGCACAGGTTAGTTGGTCCGGAGACGGTAATATTTTGCGCAAAAGAACAAATGCCGCAGATCATTGCAGCAAAAATGAAATAGATCCTCATAAATAGTTAGTAGGCCTTGGTGGGGCTTGCCAGGGAAATAAGATAGGTAAAATTCTCAGGCTTTCCGCTATCTCCGCGCGTAAAAATCGAGATTTAATTTGGGTATTATCTTACAGGCAGGTTATTAATTCTTTATGCTGAAACCAAAGCTGGTGCTGCATTTAATAAACATTTGAAAACCAGCCCCGGTTAAACTTTCCGCTGTCCATCACTTTTGCAGATAGCAACTCCGCGAAGCCACGATGTTATACGTAGCCTCCGGGTTCCGCATCGGATTCGAAGCATCCGCCCTCTTACCGTTAATGGTGTGTGTAGCAAGACGTTGTTTGCCAGCTCACAAGCCATATGAGGCTAAGAAATTGTATCTCCCGCCGGTTGTAGGACAGGCTTCAATAAAGCCACCTTATCCCATAGAAGCGTTCACTTTAACAGCACCATTTCTGCAAGTACCAGGTAATATGTTTTAACTTGATACACTAAAGTATCTAGATATGTTTGGAGGAAACAATTCTTCTTACAAAATTAAGATCGCAGCGTTTCTGGTATCGATCTGCATGATCATCATGGCGTGCAATCATACCAGTTCGACTGAAAAAACGTGGGTAGCTATCAAGCCATCAAAAGCTACTCACTCTCCTGTGAATGGTATTTCCATGTATTATGAGATCTATGGGGAGGGAAGTCCTCTCGTGCTGATCCACGGCGGCGGCTCAACTATCCAGACAACCTTCGGACGTGTTATCCCTGAATTCGCCAAAAACCACCAGGTGATCGCGGTAGAATTACAGGCGCATGGCCGTACCAGCGACAGAAATGCTGATCTTTCCTTTGAACAGGATGCCGATGATGTGGCAGCGCTTTTACATAGCATCGGGATTGAAAAAGCGGACTTCTTCGGCTTTAGCAATGGCGGCACAACGACCTTGCAGATCGCCATACGCCATCCGAAGATCGTGAACAGAATGATACTTGGTTCAGCTTTAGCAAAACGTGATGGAGTTTCCGCCGGATTCTGGGATTTTATGAATCACACACGGATCGAACAAATGCCTGAACAACTAAAAATTGCTTACCGTAAAGTTGCAAGCGATACAAACGGCTTGCAGGTGATGCATGACCGTGACGTAAAACGGATGGTATATTTTAAAGACATACCAGACTCACTGATAAAAGCTATTCAATCTCCGGCCCTGATCATGATCGGGGATAAGGATGTCATCTTACCGGAGCACGCCATTCAACTGAGCCGACTGATACCGAAGGCAAGGCTCGCTATCATACCCGGCGGACATGGAGAATACATTGGTGAAATAACAACTTTGAAACCAACCGGCAAGAAAGAATACCCAGGAGTGAAAGTTATAGAGGAATTTCTATCGGATGACGATCAATAATACCTGATCTCCCTTACCTTCCTGTACACCGCCGGTCCATCAAATCCTTTCCAGCTACTCGTTGCCGTGATCCAGTTATTATTGCTGTCAAATGTGTATTCCGTTGTGATCACCGTTCCTGATGCTGTTACCTCACGGATCACATTTCCCCATTGATCGAATTCTAAACTATACTTCTTTACCTTGTTGTCGTTAACTGTGGTCTTGAATTCGGAAAGTTTTTTTCCGTTTGCATACTTCCAGCTATATGATACATCCGTACCATATTTACCGGCGAATTCTTTTATCTCTTCTTTTATTTTGTTTCCAGTTTCATCATATTCTGCCGTCTTTTTTCTGAATACTTTGTCATCTCTGTTATAGCTGGTAGTGGATATCAATTGATGCTGGCTGTTATAAACATATTCAAGCCGGGTGGATACATCGCCATCGCCATTATAATACACACTTGACAGTGGCTGGCCATCATCTCGGTATTTTATCTTATGTTTTGAGTTCAGCTTATCCTTTTCATCATACATGTTCAATTCTATCTCACGGCCCTGTTGATCATAGACAGGTTTCCAGGTGTAATGTTTTTTTTCCTTTGCTTTGCCAAACTCGCTTCTTTTAAAGATCAGCTTGTTACTCTTGTCATATTTGAAGCTGTATTCTTTTTTATAATCAAAATTTTCTTCCCTGACGGATTCAGTGAGCAGGCCTTCTTTGCTGAAAGAACAGGATTCCGAGAAATAAAAACTTTGAGGCTCCAGTTCACCAAACATTTCTTTCATCCAATGCGCTTTGATCGTGGCAGATCTGACAGATCCTTTCAGATCATTTTCTGCAAGCGTCAATAACTCTGTCTGAGCCTGCGTGCGCAGAAGCAGCAGGCAAGAGGAAATAATTAAGAAAAGTCTATGTTTCATGTTATATCAGGAGGTCGGTCAGTAATATTTTACAGATCTTTCAATGATGTATTTACGCTTGTTTTTCAGATAATTC
>JBEVKW010000031.1:0-4775 GCA_040509495.1 Chitinophagaceae bacterium
ATACTCTTATCTGTGTACCAAGTTGCATAAGCTTGGTCTTTGAATACAGCATCGGGCCCACTCTTATCAGGCTCTTTGAACACATAGCCAAATACATACTCTTCAAGCTCTTGGACTGGTGCCCAATACAACTCATCAGAGAGATACCACCCAACGGCTTCAGTTCCTGAGTTCTCATACAGCACAGTCTCAACAGTTCCCACTAAGGGTGTAGGGTTTGATGCCATAAATACGGAATCAAAGGTGATGTCATATCGCTTGTCGGCAACTGACATATGATGAGTAGCGGCATGAGAAAACCCATTGAGATAATCATCTGAGTATGCTGGCGCAGTAGTATCCAGCTTGAATGTTTCATCTTCTCTATCTACCTCTATGTTCACCGATGCGGTACCGACATCTATGTCGTCGAGTTCATAGTCTCGTCCTGTTCCATGGCTGACGCTTTTCACCTTCTCAGTGACGTCTTCCCATGGTGGATACGGTAGGTTCGCTACGTTTGTATGTGCTACTTCTACCTTGATTTCAGTCATGCATTCTCCTTTCTTAAAGGCAACGGCCGGCTAGCGACCGTTTCGCCTATTGTTCTTCTTTTGTTCTTCATCAATAATCTTGGCTACCTCCTGCATACCGCTAAGTCCAAACACCGGAGCGTTGAAAACGACAGTAAGGCCACTATCACTTGACGAAGTAGATAGGTTTGATCTACCGCCTTGCCCCATAAGCCTTGCTGACTCTTGAGCTGTAGCTACATAGCCTGATCTGTCAGGGAAGATAAGCTCTGGACCTTCTTCACCTACCCAATAGGGTTTAAGGGCTTCAACAGGTCCACCACCAGCACGTCGCCCAGCAGACATACCACCAGGAATGTTATAAGCGGAACCCACAGATGCATAGTCGTAAATAGTATTTACATTGATGGTTACCCATTTAATGGCTGGCATGTTGTTCAAGTATTTCTGAACGGCAATGGCCTTCTCAGTAGCGAAGTCTTTTGCATCAATTGTCATAGTCTTTCCACCAGGCAATTGATATACTGATTGACCAGCTCCGTTCACAGACACGGTTACACCATTGGCCTGTAGCTCTGCCGCTGACATACCCGCGACCATTCGCCTTAAAGACTCTGGAGCCTGTTCACCTACCGCTTTAGCCATTGTTATTACTTCGGCTGCAAGCGCCTTGCTTCCATCTGCCTGTTTACCTTGCTCTGTAGTAGCTGTAGATGTCGCATATCCCATGTCATAAGCGGCACGAGTCTGAGAAATATAAGCAGCTTCTACTTTCTTCGAAGCCTTCGTGTGCTCCTCACTACCAACCTTATGTTTCTTACCAACCTCTACTAGGTTGGCTTCAGCCTCGGCTGTGTTGTCTACAGCGGTACGATATGCAAAGCTCTTATCAACAGATGCTAGAAGTTGATTGTTTAAGTCAACCATCGCTTGTACATTGTCGCGAGTAGCACTTGCACTGTCCCGAGATGCAGCCGCCATATCTTTGTTTTTCTGGATAGCGTCACCGGTAGTTCCATTCAGCTCACCCAT
Organism: Chitinophagaceae bacterium; assembly: GCA_040509495.1. Lineage (GTDB taxonomy): Bacteria > Bacteroidota > Bacteroidia > Chitinophagales > Chitinophagaceae > Terrimonas_A. Next base: position 1,545 of record JBEVKW010000031.1, read on the forward strand.
CTTGTCTTTAAGATCTTTAGCTGATTGACCCTGACCATTCAAGGTCTCTATGGTTGTACCAGTAGATGTGTCTACCTCTGTGTTGTTCTTGATAATCTCGTCAAGCTGTGTATTAACCTCACCCTGAGACTTAGCATTTCCCAAATAGGCTTCTGTCACCTTGGGAAGAGCTATGCCCAACTCACGAGCCGTTTGAAGAACATTCTTACCTGATTTTGCAACTTCGGTTTCTGCCAGAGTCTTAGCAACCAACGCGTTAACATTGGAGTCATAGACACCATTGCTCTCCCTCAAGGCAGCAGCCAATGTATCTACGCGGCTCTTATGTTCCTGTGTCTTTTGGGCGGCTTCTTGCTGTTTCTGTCCTAGAAGACCCAATACAAGGGTCAGACCACCAATGGCTAATCCGATAGGTCCTAGACCAGTTGCTAAACCACCCAGCCCAGCCCCAAGCTTGCCCGTTACAGAGGTCGCTTGACCAACAGAAGTTCTCACGGTGTTCAGCTGATCGGTAAGACGTCCAAAGCTTACAGCGTCAAGAAGCTTAAAGGCTGCTGCTGCTGTAACCACAGTTCCAATTAATGGACCTATGACAGACTGAGCACCACCAAGCAAACTGACAAAGCCTGATAGAACATTAAGACCGGCGCCAATAGCACTGAACATAATTGGTAGAGCGCCACTAGCAAGCTGATTAACAACCACTGTCACTTGATCAATCACAGCAGCGAACCTTGCGAAAGCCGGGGCTCCTTGGGTCGCCAATGTTCCTATCAACTGACCGGAACCAGTAAGAACGCTATTGATAATCTTTCCTAAGCTGGCAAGCATACTTCCTGCCCCAGGTGCACCCTGACTTATACCAGTAAAGAAGTTGGAGATACCTGTACCGGTTTCCTTAAGCAAGGTGTTGAGGCCTTCAAATACCGGGCGTGAAGACAGAACAGAAGCCTTAAGACCAGGCATTGAGTTCTTGATTAGCCCTGAAATACCATCAGTCAATATGCTGATATTAGGGGCAGCAGCAGCAAACATCTCTGCTAAGTCAGGAGAGATATCACGGAATGTTTGTCGGAGCTGTTCAGCACTGCTAATAAGATATGGCACAGTTGATTCAGTCATATCTTGAGTGCCAGCTTTTACCTCATTCCACAGACCTTTGTAAGCTTCTGCTACTTGAACGTTGCTACTTTGAGCTATTGCGGCTAAGCCGATCATGGCAACTGATACACCAGCTATGGCGCCACCAGCTGCTAAACCTGCACCACCCGCCGCACCTAGAGCCCCGACAAGGGACTTCAATCCAGCTGCACCAAATTTGTTAAGATTGTCCAGACCTTTAGCAGTCTTGGATGTTGCACCATCTAGCCCTTGTAAGGCCTTCTGCGCTCCTCGGGTATTACCAGCAACGATAATGTGTATGTTTGATTTCTTATCGCCGATATCATTCAGCCTCCTTTGCCATTATTTATATAATCACTTAGCCAATGCATGTACGCGTAGTACATGTCCATAGGCATATCTAGAATGTCTTTCCAAGACATCTTGAAGTGAAAGGACATAGCCGCCATCTCTCGATATTCAACCCACTCTGGTGGATAGTTGGCATCTACGTTGTTATGTATCTTTACTTCATGACCTTCAAGATTTAGCTTTTCCATCTGTGGTCACTGTTTCTTCAGTCTCTTCTACACCGCTAAGTTGGCTTGTCAGTTGGTTATACAACTCTTCGCCATATATAGCCTTCTCTGTGAGCATGGTGATTTCACCAAGGTTCCTTTCACAGAATTGATCAAAGGTATCTGTCCACTCAGGGTTAGATCTTCTCAGGCATAAGTACAACCATGGGTAGTAGATTTCCTCGGGTGGATTAAATGTCTTAATGGGGAGTCCATGTTCGTCTAGAACCGCTTCACCATCAATCATTAATGCACGAGGAATACCTATCTCGTCTATGCTTCGGCCGGTGTGTTTCTTAAACCACAGCTTGTCACCAACGGTCAAGTAGTCCACTGGGATCTTGAATTGTAATTCTATGTCTTTACTCATCTACATCTCTCCTCATAAGAAATACCCCCGTTTATTGGCACGGGGGTAAGCCTCTACTTCTTTAGTCAGGGAAGACTCTTTCTACTAAGTCCTCTATTCCTGACTTCCACATATTTTCAATTGTGTCTTGATTTTCTCTCAATGCAGGTCCAAGAAAGTAGCCCCAACTTCCATCAAAAGCGTTTGGAGTTATCTGCCCTTTCCATTCATCGAATTGCTTCTTCCGATATCCTTGCTTGGAACCCATCTCAGCACCAATGGCATATGGCCTTGCAGAACTACCTAAAATAATTGCTGCTGCGCCACCTGCGCCACTAGCTCTAATAGCTGGTGCTGACTTGCCTTGAACTGAACCAAGGGACTTACCTTTTGCTTTAGCTGCTTGAGCACCGACCTTTGCCGAATCCTTTGCTGACTTTCTTGCCTCTTTTGGCAAATCTGCATCTGCCTGTTTAAGAGCTTTCATCAGAGTTCTTAAGCCATGAGTGACGTGAATATATCCAGCCATTAGCTAGCTTCAGGAGTATTCAATGCAGCTGTCATAGGACTCTGTCCCATAGCTACACCCTTGATTGTTTGTTCAATCAAACCATTAGCACCCAAAGCATTGGTTACATCATCAACACGTAAGTATGAGAATGTAATCACCAAAGAAGCTGTACCACCAGCAGTTTCAGCAGATGGAGCATTCCATGTAGCAACTACGGGAACAATCTTACTTGCTGCTAAAGTTGCTGCTGATGTGCTAGCAAGAGCATTACTCTCATACTCTGCTTTAAGCTCTACTTCTATATTTGGTCTTTCAGACTGCAACGGTTCGTACTTGTTTCCACCGTTAGCAATAAAGAATCTCTCAGTGTCTAGACCTTGAGATACCTTAATGCTGATATCCTTGGCTTTAACTCCAGTTCCATTAAAGGTAATAGATGCTCCCCTATAACTGAACGGAGCATTGTTAGCAATTGATGTAAAGGTTTGCTTTGCGTAAGCACCTGCACCTGCACCAATAGTTTCCTTCTCAAAGTCACAAGTAGCCTTGAGCATTAAGAACCCATCAACTGAGTTGCTTAACTCCCAATCAGCTATCTTGCCACCCTCAAATGTGTAAATATTATCTGCCGGAGTTGTTCCAGCTGAAGGCTTATTTATCTGGCAAGTGAATGACTTGCCAAACTTGTCGCC
>JBEVKW010000032.1:0-3729 GCA_040509495.1 Chitinophagaceae bacterium
GTACCGGTCAATTCAGAAACCGTGATCCGGCTTGGCTCTGTCAGCAAACAATTCTTTACCACCGCCATTCTCAAACTGCAGGAAGATGGTCAACTCAGTATCGAAGATCCTGTTCATAAATTCTTTCCGGATGCGCCGGAAACATGGCGGCCAATACAGGTGAAACACCTGATGTCTCACACGTCCGGATTGAAACGGGAAGGACCTGCCTATAACAATAATATCATTCAGCCCGACCTGGTGATCATCAAATCTGCTTATAAACTACCGCTCGATTTCAAGACCGGTGAAAAATATCAATACTGCAATCTCGCTTATTACATGCTGGCGGAGATCATTACGCAGGTGAGCAAGAAACCCTGGCAGGATTATATCAAAGAGAAGCTGTTTATTCCTGCGGGGATGAAGAATAGCGGCATGACCGACTTCTACCCTATCATCCCTCACCGCGCCAGCGGCTATATGCATAAAGGCGATACATTGATCAATGCTGATGCCATGTATGCCGTTCGTCCAAGCGGAGGTTTTCTTTCCACCAGCAGCGATATGATCCTTTGGAACAAAGTACTGGAAGAGAAAAAGATCATCCTGTCGAAAAAGAGCTGGGAATTATTATGGACGCCAGTTATCAAGATCTCCGACAAAGCAGAGAGCAAAAGCTTCTATGCTTTTGGATGGATGGTGGATGAATATAAAGGCCATAAGCTGATCATGCACGGAGGCGCGAATGTTGGTTTCCGTTCACAATATGACCGCTATGTTGATGATGGTTTATCGATCATTATTATGACAAATACAGATGAGGCGTTGCCGGGAGTGATCACGAGGGCGCTGGCGGACCACTACTTACGGAAACGCGAATGAAGCGCGAATGGCCGCGATACGCGAATGAAGCGCGAATGGCCACGAATGAACGCGAATAGGTCGTTTATGATATTGAAAGGTGTTCTTTGAGGAACACCTTTTTTTGTTTATAAGATATAATCACGCTCGTTATAATGAAGAGGTTTAGGATGGGAAAATGAATTGAGCTATACGCTGAAAAGTGGCGCATCTCATTGTTTGATGAATAGCTTCCAGATTAGAATTGTCTTAGTAAAACCGGTGTCTTTTATTAAACTTTTCTATATGTCTCATAAAATTTTCTTTTTTGCTGGGCTGGTCACAATATAAATGCGATTCGCACGATTGATATAGCTCAACAGTTTACGTAAACAAAAGCAATAATGGTAAAGCCTTATCTGCATTTTGTCACTGACCTGTTTAAACCAATACTGTAAAACCGACCCGGTTCCAAACTAAGGCTATGCGTAAAACCTTTACACTACTTGCCCTTTCTTTCTTTTTTTCTCTGACGATCTTTTCCCAGACTCTCTTAAGTGATTTTTATGTGACGAATGGAAGCGTTTCAGCGATCGCATCGATTGGCAACAGCGTTTATATTGCCGGAGAGTTCAGCTATGTGGGCCAGAATGCACCATATGGAGCTGTGATCAGCAGTTCGGAGTGTTGAATACTGCGTATGTAAAACCCAATAACCTGATCTCCGTAGTTGTTCCTGATGGCAGCGGTGGCTGGTATATCGGAGGAGCTTTCACGCGCATAAATAACGAGGGACGGAATTTTCTTGCGCGGATCAATGCCGATGGCAGTCTGCATCCGTGGAATCCAAATTCAAGTGCGCATGTGTATGCGATCTGTGTAGCAGGTAACACCGTTTATATCGGCGGTCTTTTCACTTCTGTCGGGGGAGAATCAAGAAGCAGGATCGCAGCAGTGGATGCGACCACAGGGGTTACGACCCCTTTTAATCCGGGCGCAACCGACCTGTCAACAGTTTACGCGATCGCTGTAAGTGGCAACACTGTATATGCAGGCGGAAGTTTTTCTACTATAGGTGGACAAAACAGGAACAGGCTTGCGGCAATCGATGCAACAACAGGGCTGGCCACGTCCTGGAACCCCAACCTGAATGGTATAGTAAATACAGTGGTCATCAACAGTAACACGATCTATGCAGGTGGAAGTTTCACTACTGCCGGCGGACAGAGCAGAAGCAGGATCGCCGCATTGAGTGCAACCACGGGATTGGCGACATCCTGGAATCCGGGTGCAGGCAATACTGTCTCCACCCTGGATATTGATGGTAACACCACTTATGCTGGTGGGACTTTTACAACACTTGGAGGTCAGGCAAGAAACAGGATCGGGGCAATAGATCTTACGACGGGCTCAGCGACGGCATTCGACCCGAACTCAGATGGTAACATTTTAACTGTAAAAGTAAGTGGCGGCTCTGTATATGCAGGCGGGGATTTCAATTCTATTGGAGGAGAACCGAGATCAATGATCGCGGCACTGGACCCCGTTTCCGGAGTTGCCACCAGCTGGAATCCGGGTGCGGGCGGTATTGTCAATTCAATCGCTGTGAATGGAAGTTCTATCTATGCCGCAGGACGATTCACTTCTGTATCAGGGCAGCGAAGAGCCAATATAGCCGAACTCGATGCGACAACAGGAGTAGTGACTGCCTGGAACCCCGCAGCAAATGGCGCTGTGAACGCTATGATAGCCGATGGTAATACCTTGTATGTAGGTGGAACCTTCACTTCTATCGGCGGACAAACAAGAAACAGGATCGCTGCATTGGATGCAACTACCGGATCAGCTACTGCCTGGAACCCGAATGCCGGCAGCACTGTTTCAACAATAGCGGTTGATGGAAGTAATGTGTATGCAGGTGGAAACTTTACCAGCATTGGCGGCCAGATAAGAAACAGGATCGCTGCGGTGGACGCCACTACAGGGCTTGCGACCGCATTCAATCCAAATTCCGCCATGTCAATCACTTCGATCTTTCCAGCCGGAAATACAGTATATACCAGCGGATATTTTACAACGATCGGCGGCCAGCCGAGAAACCGCATTGCTGCGCTGGATGCTTCTACCGGGCTGGCAACTTCATGGAATCCCAATGCAAACAACCTGGTCCGTACACTTTTCGTAGACGGCAACACGATCTACGCAGGTGGCGATTTTACGTCCATAGGAGGACAGACCAGAAACAGGATCGCCGCATTGGATGTAACCACAGGCCTCGCTACCGCATGGGATCCGAACGCGGGAAGTGTTGTTCGTACCATATATGTAAATAACAATACTGTTTATTTGGGCGGATCATTTTCAACCATTGCAGGAGTGAATAGACGATATATTGCCTCTATCGATGCATCCACCGGTGACGCATCCACGTGGAATCCGGTTTTGAACAGTACCGTCTTCACAATACCACCTTCTGCAGGCAGGATCTATGCGGGAGGGGCGTTTGAAACAATAGGCCTTGTAAGCAATCAGGAATCAAGAGCATTTTTCGCTGCATTTTCGACTGGCTCTATATTACCTGTGCAACTGACCTCGTTTACAGCAAACAGGGCGAATGCCGGCGTTCCTGGTTCTTCAGTTATTTGCAGATGGAGCACCGCATCAGAAGATAACAGCGCTCATTTTGTTGTTGAACGAAGTAATAATGGAACAACATTTCACCCGATAGGACAAGTAGCAGCAGCGGGAAATTCATCTTTGTCTAACCATTACACATTTACTGATGCGACACCGTTGAACGGGACTTTGTATTATCGGTTGAAACAGGTAGATACAGATACGCGATTTACCTTTTCGAAAATTGTATCTGTCAGTGGCGATAAGTCGGCGACATCGTTCACCATTTAC
>JBEVKW010000033.1:0-27008 GCA_040509495.1 Chitinophagaceae bacterium
GGGCGGCAAGGCTTTGTGCCGGATTGAATGATTATGGAACCAATTATTAAAGGGAAAAACCCCGCCAAATCGAAGACCGTAAATTCCGCAGAAAATATTCTCATAAAAGGGGCAAGAGTTCATAACCTCCGGAACATTACTGTAGAAATTCCACGGAACTCGCTGGTAGTAGTGACCGGAGTGTCCGGATCGGGTAAATCCTCCCTGACCATCGATACGCTCTACGCCGAGGGTCAGCGACGCTATGCGGAAAGCCTAAGCGCCTATGCGCGGCAGTTCCTGAACAGAATGAATAAACCCGATGTTGATTACATAAAAGGCCTTTGCCCTGCTATCGCTATCGAACAGAAAGTGATCACCCGTACGCCCCGCAGTACCGTCGGAAGTATGACAGAACTGTATGATTACCTGAGACTTCTGTATGCAAGAACCGGTAAAACGATCTCACCCGTGTCCGGTCAGCAGGTAAAAAAAGATGATGTGACAGACGTTGTCCGCGCCATCGCTGCCCAGAAAGAAGGCGACCGCATCTTCATACTGTCCATGTTCAAACAGCATAAAAACCGTGACCTGAAGGAAGAACTGAATATCCTCGTTCAAAAAGGATTTTCACGGGTCTATCTTAAAGATACTACCGCAAATAGCGGAGAAACACTTCGTATAGATGACCTGATTGAGGTATCAGATAAAGAGCTGAAATCGACCCTAACGGGAAAAGCCAAAGAATTGTATATCCTCATCGACCGGATCGTGGTAAAAGATTTTGAAGAAGACGATCTCCATCGCATTTCTGATTCTGTCGGAACCGCCTTTTATGAGGGTGAAGGCGACGTTTACATAGAAGTGCAGGGTGAGAAGAGCCAGTTCCTCCACTATAACAATCGTTTTGAGCTTGACGGCATGCAGTTCGAAGAACCCGTGCCCAACCTGTTTTCCTTTAATAACCCTTTTGGAGCCTGTCCTACCTGTGAAGGCTTCAGCCAGGTGCTCGGCATCGATAATGAGCTGGTGATCCCTGATAAGCGCCTCAGCGTCTATGACGGCGCCGTTGCTCCCTGGAAAGGTGAGAAACTGGGCTGGTGGAGAGAACAGTTCATTAAAGGTGCAAAAAAGTTCAATTTCCCGGTGCACAAGCCGATTGCCGATCTCACCGCCAAACAATACGAAACCCTTTGGGAGGGCAACGAATATGCCCTTGGCATCAACGCCTTCTTCAAGGAAGTGGAGCAAAACCTGTATAAAGTTCAATACAGGGTGCTGCTGAGCCGCTACAGGGGCCGCACCACCTGCCCGGACTGTAAAGGTTACCGCCTTCGCCCGGAAGCTTTGTATGTGAAAGTCGGCGGCAAACATATCGGGGAACTTAGCGAGCTTCCCGTAAGGGATCTTAAAACCTGGTTTGATCAGCTGGAAAAGAAAATGAGCGATCATGATAAACAGGTGGCCAAGCGCGTTCTGCTGGAAGTTCATCATCGCCTCAAAACATTACTCGATGTCGGACTTGGTTATCTCACTGTCAACCGCCTTGCAAACTCATTAAGCGGTGGCGAAAGCCAGCGTATTCAATTGACGAGAAGCCTCGGCAGTAACCTGACCGACTCTTTATATATCCTGGATGAGCCGTCCATTGGTTTGCATTCCCGTGATACCACCAACCTGATCCGTGTATTGAAAGAACTACGCGATCTTGGTAATACTGTTGTGGTGGTGGAACACGATGAGCTGATGATGCGCGAAGCAGATCACATCATTGATATGGGACCATTGGCATCGCATCTTGGCGGAAAAGTGATCGCTGAAGGAAATTATGATTCGATCATCAAAAATCCCGACAGCCTTACCGGTAAATACCTCAGCGGTAAATTGAAGATCGAAGTGCCGAAGAATTTGCGCAAATGGAACCGGTCTATTACTGTTGAAGGAGCCAGGCAGAACAACCTGAAAGATATTACCGTAGAATTTCCGCTGAATGTTCTTTGCGTGGTAAGTGGTGTAAGCGGAAGCGGTAAAACAACATTGGTTAAACAGATCCTTTATCCCGGCCTGAGAAAGATCAAAGGAGAGTTTGGTGATAAAGTGGGATTTCATAAAGCGATCACCGGTGATATCGACAGCATTGGCCAGATTGAGATGGTGGATCAGAACCCGATCGGTAAGTCATCGCGCAGCAATCCCGTGACCTACATCAAAGCATATGATGAGATCAGGGATCTGTTTGCCCGTCAGCCCCTAAGCAAAATGCGCGGTTTTCAGCCAAAACATTTTTCATTCAACGTGGATGGTGGCCGTTGCGACACCTGCAAAGGCGAAGGAGAACAAGTGGTCGAAATGCAATTCCTCGCAGATGTTCACCTCACCTGCGAAGCATGTGGCGGCAAACGATTCAAAGAAGAAGTGCTGGAAGTAAAGTATCGGGACTGCAGCATCTATGATATCCTTGAAATGGGTGTAGACGATGCAATACAATTTTTCAGCGACGAAAAATCACTGTCAAAAGCATTGCAACCGCTCAGTGATGTAGGACTCGGCTATGTGAAACTCGGACAATCATCCGATACACTTTCCGGTGGAGAAGCGCAACGGGTGAAGCTCGCTTCATTCCTGGGTAAAGGAAGGGCGAGCTCAAAGATCCTGTTCATCTTTGATGAACCTACAACAGGCCTGCACTTTCACGACATACAAAAACTCCTTGCATCATTCAATGCACTGATCGAGCAGGGACATTCCATACTGGTAATTGAACATAACACGGATGTGATCAAAAGTGCTGACTGGCTCATCGATCTTGGTCCTGAAGCCGGCGATGAAGGCGGCACACTTGTTTATGCAGGAAAACCGGAGGGTGCAAAAAAAGTGAAAACGAGTCATACCGGCGCATTCCTGTAAGCCTGCCTGGTTTATTCATATCGCAGAGCCTTCACCATAGATCCCTTACCATTCTTACTACCTTTTTAAAAAGGTGAAAGAATGGTAAGGGACTTTTGCTGCTGTCTGTTTTCGCATCATTACCTGGTATTCTGACCGGTAGCCCGTATCAGGTCAGTGACAACGTCATCCGGAAAAATCCTTCAAGTTCTCCTTATTCCCGGAGCACTACAAAGAAACTCTTAAGTGATTCGTTATTTAACGTATCCTGGATTTCCTGTTCATCGTAAATACCCCATTCCTGCAAACATTCTGTAAGAAAGCTTGCAGGATCTCTGTTTGAAACATATTTTACTACTGTTGTTTATCTGATTGCAGTCCTGTCCGGTTCTTCTGAATCCGTGCCGCAATAGCCGTTTGTCATCGATTTTCTTCCGGGGAATCTTGATGGCTGCGGGTGATCCGGTGTGTTGAAAGATCAGGAAGTTTTCATTTTTCACATAAATGAGCTATAGCCTGTGGCAAGAATATTTTTCCTGAACTTGTTCTCCCTTGTTTTTTTGTTATCAGCAAGATCGCAGAGCCAAACGACTGCAAAACCTGATGATCTCGGAACGCTTCCGGTGATGTTTGATAGTGTGAGGGCAGTGGTGAGGAACGACCAGGTTCAGATCGCGTGGTGTAATCTTACTGAGCGTGATGTCAGTTATTACCAGGTAGAACGATCTGCTGATGGAAAAGAGTTCCAACCTGTCTATCGGTTTGAACCGGCACATAATCTTAATGCGAAAGCCAATTATTCGTTTACAGATGGCAATGCAATACCGGGCAACAGTTATTATCGGATCCGGGTGATGATACAAACCGGCAGACTGGTCAGCAGCCGAATATTGAAAGCTCAAACAGGATTCTCCAATGCAGGTTTTTCTGTTTATCCAAATCCGGTAACAGATGATCGATTTAGTATCACACTCGCGGCCGTGCAGAAAGGCACTTATAAGCTCCGGCTGGTTAATGTTGCCGGCGTATGTGTGCAAACGACCTCGATCCATCTCCAGGGCGATGGGATCACCCAGTTGGTGAGTTTTCCCGGGAGTGTCAATGCGGGCACATACATCGTTTCGTTGACGGGCAGCCAGTATCAAGCTTCACGCCTGGTGGTGAAAAAATAGTAGTTGGATACCGTGATGGTCTTTTCGCGTTTATAGAAGTTGATGACTTCTGCGGATTGTTTACCGACGCGACATCCTGGTTATACCGCCTGACAGTCTTGCTGTAAAACTTTCTCAACTTTCTTCCTGCAATAAACTGGTAAAAAGAAAAGCCCCGCCAATCATCTTTGCGGGGCTTTCTATTTTCAAGGCAAATATCTTTAGCGAAGTTTATTGAGGCTCTTCACCAGTTTCTCATCTTTAAGAATGCCGCGGGTCGCCATGATATAACCGACCACAAGGCCGAGCAGGTAAACAGATGTTAATGCGAAGCGACCGGATTCAAACTTTTTTGTTTCCAGGAAGTAAACGATCACCAGGATAACCGCAATCGCAATACCTGCGCCGCTAAGCTTTACCTGTGTTTTCCTGTCCTTGAACATAAAGATCGCAATAGCGCCAACCAGTACAGAAATGCCGGTAAGTAACAGTAAGGGGAAACTGCTGCCTGCCATCAGTTCCTCATATATTGGTGCTGCATTTGCTTCTACTTTCTGACCTGTATACACGGGAAACAGGAAGCCGAGTACAGAACAAGCTACAGCTAAGAGTAACCAGAGTGTTTGCTGACGCTGTATCATGGGCAAAGGGTTTTGAGGGTAAACTTATCGAAATAATGGGAATGTCTGGAACTGGATGGACAATAGTTTAAAAGTTTAATGGTTTAATAGTTCAAAAGTTAAGCAGTTGATCCCGGTGTTTTACTGTGTTTCGCAACTATTAAACTATTAAACCCTTAAACTTCTAAACTTTTTATAGCTCCGGATACAAAGGAAATTTCTGCATAAACTGTTTCACATCAGCTTTTACGTCTGCGATCACTTTCTCGTCATCGATATTTGTCAGCACTTTGTCGATCATAGAAGCTACTGTTTCCATATCGTCTTCTTTCATGCCGCGGGTAGTGACTGCCGGAACTCCAACCCTGATACCAGAAGTAACAAAGGGTGATTTATCATCAAAAGGAACAGCATTTTTATTCAGGGTGATATGTGCTTTGTCAAGCGTTTCCTGTGCCTTTTTACCAGTAAGGTTTTTATTGCGCAGGTCGATCAGCATCAGGTGGTTATCTGTACCGTTGCTGATAAGGTCATATCCACGGCTTACGAATGCTTTCGCCATTGCCTGTGCGTTGGAGATCACCTGTTTTGCATAAACGGTAAACTCGTCGGTGAGGATCTCGCCGAAGGAAATTGCTTTTGCCGCGATCACATGTTCAAGCGGACCGCCCTGTGTACCCGGGAATACGGCCAGATCGAGCAGTTGGCTCATGGTACGTGTATTACCCTTTGGATCCTTAATGCCGAAAGTGTTCTCAAAATCGTGGCGCAGCATGATGATACCTCCCCTTGGTCCGCGCAGTGTTTTGTGCGTGGTGGAGGTGATCACATGGCAATGATCAAACGGATCATTCAGCAATCCCTTTGCGATCAATCCCGCAGGGTGAGCGATGTCTGCAAATACGATCGCGCCGATCTTATCAGCTACTTCGCGGATGCGTTTATAGTCCCAGTCGCGGCTGTATGCAGATGCGCCGCAAATGATCATTTTTGGTTTTTCTTTCAGTGCTTTTTCTTCCAGCTGGTCATAATCAACGAGGCCGGTTTCTTTCTTAACGCCGTAGAAAAGGGCTTCGTAGTTCTTTCCACTGAAATTGGCCGGGCTGCCATGAGTAAGATGCCCTCCCATGCTGAGATCCAGCCCAAGAACCTTGTCACCGGGTTTTACACAGGCAAGGAACACGGCTGCATTCGCAGACGCACCGCTATGCGGCTGCACGTTTGCCCAGCTTGCATTGAAGATCTTCTTCAGCCGCTCGATCGCAAGCGTTTCGATCTGGTCAACGATTTCGCAGCCACCATAATAGCGTTTGCCAGGGTAGCCTTCTGCATATTTGTTGGTAGGAACAGTTCCCATTGACTGCATTACCTGCAGCGACGTAAAGTTTTCAGAAGCAATTAATTCGATTCCGTTCCGCTGGCGGTCCAGCTCCTGGTCGATCAGGTCGAAGATCTGGGCATCTCTTTGCATGAAGAATGTTTAATGGTTTTAAAGGCGAAAACTCCGGGGACAGCGTTTAAAGGTTTAAGGTTTAATGGTTTAAAAATTATAAGGACAGTTTGCCCGGAACTTTTAAACCGTTGAGCCGTTGAACTTTTGAACTTTTCCTCCCTGGCGCCTTGCCGCCGCAAAATTACGTCGGCAGCTCATTGAAACCTCGCCCGGGCGGATAAGTTTTTGTTTGCGGTAAAAATCATTACTTTCGTTGGCTTTTAAATTTTTTATTAAAAGTCCCACACGGGTAAATGAAGGCAATAATACCAGTAGCGGGCGCCGGTACCAAACTGCGTCCTCATAGTTATACTCAACCCAAGGCACTGATACCTCTTGCAGGTAAAACGGTGTTAAGCATTATTATCGACCAGATGTTAGAGGCCGGTATAGACGAATTTGTATTCATCGTCGGCTATCTTGGTGATAAGATCCGGGATTATGTGAAAGCAAAATACCCCGACCTTAAAGCGCATTACGTTCAGCAGATAGACAGGCAGGGGATCGGGCACGCCATACAGATCACAAAGGAGGTAGTCAATGATGATGAAGTGATGGTAGTGCTGGGCGACACGATCTGCGATTACAATGTAAAGGCTGTGGTCGAAAGTGATTGTTCCATGCTTGGCGTCCGTAAGGTTGATGATCCCCGCGAATTTGGTGTGGCTGAGATCGACGAACATGGCTTCATCGATCACGTGGTTGAAAAGCCGCATATTCCAAAGTCTAATATGGCGCTGGTAGGGATCTATAAGATCAAAGAAAGTCAGCAACTGTTCCAATGCCTCGAAAATAACTTCATGAAAGGATTGCGAACACATGGAGAGTATAGTCTGACCGATGCACTCGACTGTATGCTCAAACAGGGCGTCAAGTTCAAGCCATTCAAAGTAGAAACCTGGTTTGATTGTGGAAGAAAAGATACTTTGCTGGAGTCTAATGCGACTTTACTGAAAAAGTTTGACGCGCATAACAATACCCAATACCAGTTCGAAAATACAGTGATCATTCCCCCGGTAAGCATTGGCGAAGGTTGTGATATCAAAAACTCTATCATCGGTCCGGACGTAACGATCGGAGAAAATACGCGCATCAACTATTCCATTGTCCGCAACTCCATCATCGGATCGTTTTCCAATCTTTTTGACATCGTGCTTGAAGAATCGATCATTGGCAGCGATACGGGACTGAAAGGTGAGACCCGGACATTGAGTATCGGAGACAATACGAATATTGACCTGGGATAGGTTTGACAGGAGGAGCGGTTAAAACTTTCAACGCTTACAGTTTCTGCCCGTGCCGTCCCAACTCATTGCCCGTATCTTTGACGCATGACGAATCGCATCACTTCGCTCTTCCATATCGATTACCCCATCATTCAGGCCGGTATGATCTGGGCCAGCGGCTGGAAACTTGCCAGCGCAGTCAGCAATGCCGGCGGACTCGGCTTACTTGGCGCAGGAAGTATGTATCCTGACGTATTCCGCGAACATGTTCGTCAATGCAAAGCCGCTACCTCAAACCCGTTCGGCGTGAACATTCCCTTGCTGTATCCGGATATAGATAAACACATAGAAATTATCCTGGAAGAAAAAGTGCGGGTGGTTTTCAGCTCAGCAGGTAATCCTAAAACCTGGACAAAACTGCTGAAAGATAATGGGGTTACAGTAGTGCACGTGGTCAGCAGCAGCAAATTTGCCCGCAAGGCAGAAGAGGCGGGATGTGACGCCGTAGTGGCGGAAGGATTTGAAGCCGGCGGACATAATGGACGGGAAGAAACAACCTCCTTCGTACTCATTCCAGCCGTAAAGTCAGCGGTGAGTATACCCGTAATAGCTGCCGGTGGGATAGCGAACGGCAGGCAAATGCTGGCAGCAATGATACTCGGAGCTGAAGGCGTACAGATGGGCAGCCGTTTCGTGTCAAGCGAAGAAGCCTCGTCGCACCCCGCGTTCAAACAGGCGATCCTTGATGCTCAGGAAGGTGATACCATATTAACGATGAAACAGTTGACTCCGGTAAGGCTGATCCGGAATGCATTTTATCAGCAGGTGATGGATGCCGAAATGCGCGGTGCTTCACCCGAAGAACTGAAGACCCTGCTCGGCCGCGGGCGTGCAAAAAAAGGAATGTTCGAAGGAAATTTGGAGGAAGGAGAACTCGAGATCGGTCAGGTGAGCGCTTTGGTTCATGACATTTTACCGGCCCGCGAGATCGTAAAAAAAGTATGGGAGGAGTTCAGCGAGGCCCTCGGCAATCCCATCTGAAAAGTGTAACTTTATTACATAGACCCCGTGATTCCCGTCTCTGTGCTGCTTAAACCGTAAACCACTAAAACAGAGTTGCCATGAAATTCAGAATAGTACTGTTGGCGCTTAGCCTGCTCAGTTTTGGGTTGGCCTATGCCAACACTGATCCATCGCCCTCCTGCGAAACAAAAAGCAGGAAAAATGATATTGAAGGTCTGGTCATACATGCCGAAAATAAAAAGCCTTTGAAGGATGTAAACATCACGGCATATCTTATTTCCCGCAAAGAAAAAGCAGCACATACAGATGAACTCGGCGGTTATTCGTTCGATGCACTGAAACCCGGTACTTACAGGATCGTCTTTGAAAAAGCAGGGTTTAAAAAAGTTACAAAAGATAAGATCGTTGTAAAAGCTGAAGAACCATTCCTCCTGAATATTGAAATGATCGAAAGTAAAGACTTTGATCTTGTTCCTTCACCATTGCACTTCGCGGATTTTTAGCATAAAAAAAGCACAAGTAAAATAGTAAAGCGGCCTACATTTTTTGGAGGCCGCTTTTTTCGGGCCTGGTGCTGACCAGCTACATTCCCGCAATTAATGGCATTTCATAAAGCAAAGCAGTCCGCATTACGCGGACTGTTTGTTTCATGGCTATATCGGTAAGCAAAAATTATTGTTTGTCGTCTTCTTCCATGCTGAACTTATCTTCAGTCTTTTGGATATAGAGCTTCTTATGTTTATCGAGAATGCTTTTGTATTTGTTATAGATGGAAGAGGGAGCTTCTTTACCATTTACGATCAGTTTTCCATCTTTATGACGGATGGTGTATTCGTCTTTCTTGTTGAGCAGACCATCTTTTTCCAAACCGTCTACAAGTGTTTTGTATTCGCGGATCTCTTCTTTTGCTTTATCAATATCAACCTGTGCTTTAGCGAGTTCCTTTTCCAGTTCCGGGCGGATATTTTCAATCTCCACTTTTGCTTTAGCGAGTTCTTTTTCAATTTCCGGGCGGATCCTTTTGATCTCTTGCATCGCTTTAGCCAATTCGCGGTTTAATTCTTCTGTATCTATTTTCTTTGCTGCGTCGATCTCTTTTTTGGCATCTTCGAGATCTATGTTGATCTCATCCCAGTTGACTTTCGCGAGAGAGGCTTTCACTTCTTCCTGTATCTTTTCAAAGTCGATCTCTTTCAAAGCTTTTTCAACGTCTGCATTCACTTTTTCCATATCCACGGAGGCCAATGCTTTTTCTACTTCAAGGTGAAGTTTTTCTGCGTCGATATTTTTCATTGCTTCTGCAACGCTGGCCATTGCCTGATCAATATGATCCTGCAGGTTGAGATGGTCAAGCTGGTTGAGTGCGTCATCCAGGTCGCGGACTTTCCGGTCTTTAGAAGGAACGGTGTCTATATAAGTACGCTGATCTTGTTTTTGATCGACTTGTTTATCCTGCTTTTTCCATGATAGCAAAGCAATTGCCGCCACAAGGATAAGGGCAACAAACGAGAGGCGTCCTGCATTCTGTAAACGGGGTTTCATAACTGTTGATTTAAGGTTTAAAGTGTTCAACGAAATACTTCGTATCAAATATACGATCATTTTCGTATTGTGGAACATCGTTAACCTTATTTAACACTGGGAGACGCTGACAGCAGCGTGCGGCTTTCGACCATGACGCCGTAATTTTTTAAGAAAGGCAGCATCGTATAAATGAACGGGCGCCACAAGATCATCTGATCCGTAGCGTCCGTTACCCCTTACTATACTCCTGCTTTATAAAGTGAAGACGGGCATGAACTGCCCATTCTGGGAGAGCTATAGAGCATCATCTTTAATTGCTGTGTTGTGGCTGACTCATGCCCACGAGCTTCCTTCGGCCTCAAGCTTTGCAATGTACTGTTCCATGATCTCTTCGCCTGTATTGAGCATTACGGTCATATCCGCAGGGATAAAGTCGAGCCCGCCCGGACCGCCACCAAGCGGCTGGCTGGGCCGTATCACATGAATATTCAGCGGTAGCTTATCCTGGAAGGGATTTGGAGTGCGTGACGTGGTGAAATAATCATTGATATCTTCGTTGCTGATTCCTGCCTTTTTCATTTTTCTTTTTACAGAGTCGATATACTTCAGGGCTTCATTGTATTGAACGGGAATGACCATATCGTTCTTCCCAACATCTTCTGTGAAAATGGAGATGGTCTTCTCGAGTATACTGTAGATGTCTTTGTATTCTTTTGTTTCGGCTTCCGTATGTTCGGTGCTGAGAAGGATGGCCACGATCTCTTTTGCACCATTTTGAATAGCCATTTCGATGCCTGCATATTCTCTCACACCACCATCCACATATTGATAGAACTGATCAGGCGCTCCATTGATCTCTTTATTGATCTTTACTGGAGGCATGAACACCGGTTGACAGGCAGAAGCGAGAACGGCCTTTCTGAACTGCAGGGGTGTTTCGACTTTTCTAATTGCATAGTTATCGGATGGAGCCTGGTCCTTATTGCTGTAGATAACAAGTTCACTGGTTTGCAGGCAGGTGGTGGCCAGGAAGATCTGTTTTCCTGATTGCTGCAATTTGGTATAGAAATCATCTGAATAATGTTTTTTTACAAGTTCCCAAAGCGGGTCAACACCCATGATAGAGTTTTCGGAGAGGCGATCACCGATGTTGAATTTTTGTACGATGTCTGTTGTGTTCTGCGTGGTATATAGTTCTTCCAGTTCATCGATCATATTCAATGCGGCCAGCGGTGCGATCAGCGAACCGGTGCTGGTACCCACGAACATGTCAAACGATGAGGCGTTAAAATTCTTTCTTAGATATTTTATGACGCCGACGTCGAAGGAAACTTTGGAACCGCCACCGCTTATCACTAATGCTTTGCTCATGATATGTTGATTAGGTTAGTTAAACTCCTGACGGTCTTTTGCTTTTGTTTTGTTCAGCTTGATCCCGATCGCAGATTGGAACCACCAGCTGTTCAGCTTATAGTCGCGGTGCGTGGTAATTCCGATCAGGAGTTTGTGACCGAGTTCCACGAACGGTCCGCCACCGAAGAGTTGTTGTTTATCGGTACCCCACAAATGCTCCAGCTGCACATGGATATTACCAAGGCCAAACAGTTTTGTGCCGAGAGAGGAAAGCTTGAATGCGGCGGATGGTCCAAAAAGCCCACCGAGCTTTTTATTATTATACATCAGCATGGCTGCAGCTCCCACGCGTAGCTTGTGCGGTACGATCGCATACTGTGGTGCCAGTCCCAGTGCGCCGGTATAAATATCCGGGGAATAGCTTTTGAAATTAGTGATCATCCCATTGGCGAGCTTCAATTGGATCTCCCATTCTTTGGGAAATTCTGTATCCTGGGCATGAACGCTTACTACTGCAATGAAGCAGCACATAGATAGGACAAGTGTTTTCATGTTAGCTTTTGTATGGTGAAGCTAACAAGCTATCGCATTAAAAAAAATACCACAATGTGGTTAGCGGAAATGGGTGAGTGGATGGTTGGTTGACCAGTATCGAGTGGCCGATGACCGATGGCTGATGGCCGAAATCAAGTTGGAATATCTGTAAAATAAAGGTGCCCTCTGTTTATGGAGGGCACCTTTGTTTTACAGATATCTGATTGAAGTCGGCCATCGGCCATCAGCCATCGGTCATCGGCCATTCGGTATCCGGTCGGTCTTTCCTGCTAGCTCTTCCTGAACGCCCACTTCAGCATCTCTTTCCACGATGGTTTTTTACCATACATCAGGATGCCGGTGCGATAGATCTTTCCGGCAAACCAGGTTGTTAAGAGGAAGCCCACGATGAGGGAGATCATTGAAACGCCCAGCTGCCACCAGGGAACAGTGCCGGGAACGCCAAACGGAATTCTTGCCATCATGATGATAGGAGAGCTGAAAGGGATAATGCTGCCCCAAACGGCAAGTGGACCGGAAGGGTCTTTCATTGCTGCTGACATCAACGCAATTGAAATGATCACAAGCATGGTGATCGGAAAGCTTAATGACTGCGCTTCGCGCATATCCTCGTTCACCGCGCTTCCTATAGCTGCATATAAAGACGAATAGAAGAAGAAACCGCCTAAGAGGTAGAACGCAAAACAGAAAATGATCAGTGGTACGTCAATGCTTGTAAACACAGCCTGCATTCCGCCAACGATGCCCGTTGTCATACTCGCATCCATTTTACCGGATGCACCAGTTACGTTATATATGACGAAGATGAAGAGGATCCAGAGGGCAAACTGTGTGAGTGCTACTAGGCCGATACCGATGATCTTACCAAGCATCAACTGGAATGGTTTTACGGAAGAAACGATCACTTCAGCGATCCGGTTGGTTTTTTCTTCCATTACACCCATCATTACCTGGCTGCCGTACAACAGCAGGATGATGTACATAAAGAAACCGGAGAAATAGCCAATACCTGTTGCTATACCTGCGTTGGAAGTATTGTCATTCAGATTTTTCTGGGACAAACGCACACTGCTCGTCTGGAGTGTTGCCTTGATACTGTCATTGATACCAAGTTTTTCGTTTTTAATATTATCCCAGATATTATTCATTTTATTACGAACAGGTGATGATCCTTCCATCCCCAGCGTTTTTCCCATTTGAAGCTTAAGGTCTAACCCTTTTTCCCAGCTATTATTGGCGGGCACAATAATGAAACCGTCGTATCCCAGCGTTTTATAGTTAGCCCGTAATGAATCTTCACGCTGATCAACAAGGGTAAGGATGGTTGAGCTGTCTTTCAGGTTTTCTCTTTCAATCTTGCCTTTATCGAAATAGCCTGAAGAATCCACGACAGCGACTTTCAGGACAGACGACGTTTTTGAGGCGATATAACCCGTACCGAAGATCAATCCCAGGTACAATACCGGGAAGAGGATCGTACTGATGATAAATGTTTTCTTTCTGACACGGGTAAGGTATTCCCGTTGTAATATGAGGAGTATCTTATTCATAGTGATGATGTGGTTGAGCGGTGATTATTGGTTTACTTCCTGGAACTGTCTTGTAACCGGTGTTCCTTCAACAAGACGGATGAAGATGTCATTCAATGAGGGTAATATTTCGTTGAATGATTCGATCTGCAATCCTTTGTGTATAAAGTACTGCAACACTTCGTTGTTGTTGGCGTATTCCAGTTTCAGGATAAGTTCCTGGTCTTTTCTTTTGATCACTTTGAAAAGATCAACAGCCAGGTGTTCTGGTGTGAGCTGATTTGCAAAAGTGACGCGGAAGAGGTTCTCTTTATATTGATGTTTCACCTGCTGAACGGTACCATCAAGAATTTTCTTGCCTTTACTTACCAGTGCAATATGATCGCAGATCTCTTCCACCTGTTCCATCCGGTGTGTACTGAAGATGACGGTAGCACCGCGTTTGGAAAGATTAAAGATCTCATCTTTGATCAGGTTGGCATTTACAGGATCAAGACCACTGAACGGTTCGTCAAGAATGATCAGTTTCGGCTCATGCAATACAGTGGTGACGAACTGAAGTTTCTGGCTCATACCCTTTGAAAGGTCTTCCACCTTTTTATTCCACCAGCTATCCATATCAAGTTTGGTAAACCATTCGCGGATCTTCTTGGTAGCTTCATACTTGCTGAGGCCTTTAAGCCGGGCGAGATACAATGCCTGTTCGCCGATCTTCATCTTTTTATAAAGCCCTCTTTCTTCCGGCATGTAACCGATATAAGCGATATCATTCAGCGGATCGAATTTTTTGCCATCAAAAATGATTTCACCTTCATCTGGATAGAAGATGCCTGTGATCATCCTGATCAGGGTTGTTTTACCGGCTCCGTTCGGTCCAAGTAAACCGAATATCTGCCCCTTTTCGATCGTCAGGCTGATATCGTCCACTGCTTTCTGCGTGGCGAAATACTTTTTGAGGTTGTTTAATTCGAGTAAAGGCATGTGTGTAGTTTGTGTGCAGCAAAAATAACCGTCTCCACCGGTTGAGCAAGATTTTATTGACAGACGGCTTCGGGAGTCTTTTTAGCTTCACTTGCGCAGGAATATTCCAGCATACGCAAAGTGCAACGAAATATTTCGCGCGCTTTACATGCCTTACGATATTCTGCGCCAGTTTGAAGTCAGGACGTCTGTTTCAACATCGCGCAGATAACTTTCGCTACTCTTTCTCCGTCCATGGCGGCGCTGACAATTCCGCCAGCGTAGCCGGCACCTTCAGCACACGGAAACAATTTTTTTATCTGCGGATGTTCAAGCGTATCGGCATTGCGGGGAATACGCACCGGTGAAGATGTGCGTGATTCAGTTGCTACTACAACGGCATCATTGGTAAAGTAACCTCTCATCTTCTTTCCGAATTCACGGAATGCCTGCTGCAGACTGCTGTGTACAAATGAAGGAAGCACCTGCTGTAATGGAGAAGCATGCAGACCCGGCAAATAAGAGCATTCGGGTAAGGAAGATGATACTTTTTTATCAGAAAAATCAACCATGCGCTGGGCGGGTGCGACAAATTTTCCGCCTCCTGCAAGAAAGGCTTTTTGTTCTACGCGCTGTTGGAATTTCATTAACAGCAATGGATCATTCTCCGAAGCAGCGATCTTTTCTTTCCTGAGGAATTGCATGGCGTCCTGCGGTGATATGGTGACGACGATCCCGCTGTTGGCGAAAGGATTATTTCGCTTGGATGGACTCCATCCGTTTACGACCAATTCTCCGGGTGAAGTGGCGGCGGGAGCGATAATACCGCCGGGGCACATGCAAAAAGAGAACACGCCCTGTCCTTCCACCTGCTGAACAAGACTATACGATGCGGGTGGCAGCAACTCATCCTTTTGAGTGGTATGGTACTGCACCTGGTCGATCAGTGATTGCGGATGTTCAACCCGTACACCGAGTGCGAATGGTTTTGCTTCGATCAATATCTGCCGGCGGTGCAGCAGTTCGAATATGTCGCGGGCTGAATGGCCGGTAGCAAGAAGGAGGGCTTCGGCTTTGAAGATATCTCCGTCACTGGTTTGCACGCCTTTAGCTTCGCCATTTTCTATGATCAGGTCGGTAACTTTTTTTTCAAACAGGAATACGCCACCGCAGCCACGGATTGTTTCACGCATGGCGGTAATGATCTGGGGAAGTTTATTGGTGCCGATATGCGGGTGCGCTTCATAGAGGATCTTTTCTTCCGCGCCGAAGTGGACGAAAAGGTTCAGGATCCGGGCAATGTCTCCCCGTTTGGAACTGCGTGTATATAGTTTGCCGTCGCTGTATGTTCCTGCGCCACCTTCGCCGAAACAATAGTTGCTTTCGGGGTTTACTTCTCCTTCTTTATTAAGAGCCGCAAGATCGCGCCGTCGTGCGCGGACATCCTTTCCTCTTTCCAGCAGGATCGGTTTAACACCGTGAAGGATCATTTCAATTGCGGCAAAAAGACCTGCCGGTCCGGCACCGATGATCAACGCCGATTTGTCAGCATTACTGACATCGCGGAAATCAAACGGCATTATTTCGCGGTTATGAAATGGTTCATTGATAAATGCATGAACGGTAAGATTGATCCATGCCTGTCTTCCACGGGCATCGATAGAGCGTTTCTGTATGTTATAACCGGAAACGCCGGATGTTTTTACCGATTCTGAACGGGCAATATACTCGCGGACTGTTGTTTCATTTGCTGCTTCGCCGGGAAGTAGCTTGAGTGTGATAACTTTTTGCATAAGGTCAGGTTTTTATCCTGAAACATTTTGTATAGCAAAACTACGAAGAACGTGAATGCAACACAAACGGCCGCGAATGTTCGCGAACAGATGCTTATATAAAGGCAGGTTTGAAATAATTTGTAGTTCCTGATCTGAGCGTCTGTTATTGCAGGAGTTTGCGGAGTTTATGGTAAGCTGATCCGGTAACAAAAAACGGTACGGGTTTGGTATATAGGGAATGCTTCTTTATGAAGTGGCTGTTTCACGCATTGCTAACAGTTGTTGGCAGTGTTTATGACAGTTAGCGTTCTTATACATATATATTATACGATTTGGAAGTAATAATACCGTATATGCGGTATTGACTTAAATGTGAAGAGGTGTTTGCCACGACAATTGGTTGAGTATGTATGAAGGAAGAGGAGTAAAGCAATCGGTTGTTGATGATCTGATACAAAAAGCAACCCTTACGGGTGGTTTTTAGCCGCAAAAAAAATAAATGCAGAATGTTGTTTTTTGTTTGCAACAAACCGGAAAACTAGTTACCTTCAAAAGCGCCGGTTAAACGATTGCGACTACACAACTGCATAGTGAATTTTAAGGAAACGCAATAATTTTTCTTTTGGCTTCTTCAAATTATCCATTCCGAAAAACCGCAACTGTTTTATTTTTTTTCGTATAACATTTTGGGAACGAGAGGGCAGAGAAGATAGTTTTTGAACGCTTGATGATAAACTATTTTTTGCTGTGCTTCATCTTTATTTTTCTAAATTTTCACTGGAAAATTGATAAAATGAAATACAATTATCATTATCTGAAAAAGGGGTGAATAAAAATTTTTTATTAACCAAGAAATATAGATATTCGCCGTCCTGTCCAACTTTTTTTACTGACATTGTGTGGAGATTTTCTTGGACTAATTTCAAAAGGACTATAGTTAACCCGATATATAAACTGCTTTCATACTGATGGACAAAAATGCTGAAAAAGTTTGGACCAATTGTTTGAAGATCATCAAGGATATTGTTGAATGGCAGCATTACAAAACCTGGTTTGAGCCGATAACTCCCGTTTCGATAAAGAATAACGTTTTAGTGATTCAGGTACCGAGTCAGTTCTTTTTTGAGTACCTTGAAGAACATTATGTGAATTTATTGGCAAAGACTTTGAAGAGAGAGTTGGGGAAAGAAGCCCGTCTGGAATATCGCATTATGGTTGACAGTGGGAACAGTAAGAACAAGCCATTGACGATGGATGTAACAGGGCAAGGGTATAAAACTTTTTCAAATAATGAAATGGATTTTCCACTTGTAATAAATAACCCGGTCAAAAATCCTTTCGTGATTCCCGGTCTGAAGAAAATGCAGATCGATCCCCAGCTGAATCATATTTATACATTTGATGCATTTATAGAAGGTGATTGCAACCGGGTAGCCCGCCGGGCAGGTAAAACTGTTGCGGAAAAACCGGGAGCAAACTCTTTCAATCCCCTGGTTATATATGGAGGTGTTGGTTTGGGTAAAACGCACCTTGCACAGGCGATCGGTAACGAAGTAAAACGCCTGAATCCTAACAAGGTTGTATTATATGTGAGCTCAGAAAAGTTCATCAACCAATTCATGGATCACAGCCGTAATAATGCGATCAATGACTTCATACATTTTTATCAGTTGATAGATGTGCTGATCATTGATGATGTGCAGTTTTTTGCGAAAGCTGAAAAATCCCAGGATGCCTTCTTTGCTATCTTCAACCATCTTCATCAATCTCATAAGCAACTTATCCTTACTTCGGATAAATCGCCTAAAGATCTTGACGGAGTACAGGAGCGTTTGCTCAGCCGTTTCCGTTGGGGCCTGAGTGCCGATCTGCAGATCCCGGATTACGAAACCCGGATCGAGATCCTGGAAAAGAAGATGAAGAACGATGGATTGGAAATGCCTAAAGAAGTTGTAAAGTATATCGCTTACAATATCAATAGCAATGTCAGGGAGTTAGAAGGGGCACTGATCTCACTGTTGGCACAATCTTCGCTAAATAGAAGAGAGATAGATCTAGATTTAGCAAAGAAAGTGCTGCGTAATTTTATCAAATCATCCAGTAAAGAAATAACGATCGATACCATCCAGCGAATGGTGTGTGAATATTTCGATGTCTCTTACGATAAGCTTTTGCAGAAAACCCGTAAGCGGGAGATCGTGCAGGCTCGTCAGATCACCATGTATCTGGCAAAGGCATTCACAAAGAATTCACTCAAAACGATCGGCGAGCATTTCGGCGGCCGTGACCATACCACGGTCATTCACTCATGCCAAACAGTAAAGGACCTGATGGATACAGATACAGTGTTCAGGGAAAACGTACTGGAACTCCAGCAGAAAGTTCAGCTGGCAGCAATGTAAGATAGAAGATCAATCACTCTGTTAAATACGATAATATTGATAAGGGAGGCTGTAAAGCCTCCCTTTGTTTTGCCCGGTGGTAGATCCCTGATATCTCTATTAGCCAGTCCTTCAGGCTCTTTCACCACGAATAGCAAAACTCTCTTTCAACTTTCTTTCAACTATTTTGGGTTTTATTGTCTGTAATAGTTATTTTTGCCACCCCTTTAAAAACGGGGAATGCCACAGCCTTCCGGTGAGGTGGATGAGTGGCTGAAATCAGTAGTTTGCTAAACTGCCGTACGGGTAACTCTGTACCGCGGGTTCGAATCCCGCCCTCACCGCAATAAGATCGCCTGGCATCAGCCGGGCGATCTTGTTTTTATAAGTTCCTCGAATCAGGTCAGAAGAGCTGCCGTTGCACATCGGACCAATCCCCTGCATGCTGAATTTACCGGCCATTGTTTAACCGTTAGACAAGTAAGGAGCCGTGAAAAGCAGTACCTGTACTTCGTCCTTTTTCCAACAGAAAAATCTGTTATTCTTCTCTGGTTATTGCCGTTATTTTCCCCTGAAATTCTGTGTTTTTCTCATTGATTCGCTTGCGCGTTAAGCGATCTTTATCACAGAGAAATTTCTTAGTCACCGTCATTTTCAGGACTGGTGGAGGAGGGCAGTCCTGAAAAGGACGGTGCGTTTTTTATTTCATTGCTGTTATAATAAAGAGAGAAATGTGAGATAGGATAGTGGAATTATACGGATGAAAGTGGGCGACGACAGTCAGACGCAGCAATGCGGATGCTGTCGTATGCCTGCTTGGGAAAGAGGAGTTTTAGCAGATGTGTTTCACAAATCGAAGCTTGAACGTAGGCTTTACCTGTAGCCAGTCTGATCGCGCGATACGCGCAGGCGGAAATTTGCCCTGCGCAGCGAGGGGTATTGGGACATTTTCCGCTATTAAGACGGTTCGTCCCGGTGCGTCACCTGCATTTGCCCCCGTTGAAGAATATTATGTAATTGCGACCTCGGTTACCGATTAACCGGTATCGGAATGTTAAATGTCAAATGGTATCGTTCTACTACCTTCCTCCAATCATCGCCCACTACTTTAGGTAGTTTCTACTCATCAGAGTGTGCGCAGTCAGGCAGGTCGCAGTTTCCCTGTTCTGCCTGTCTTTCGCGCAACTCCATCCAAATTTATACCTGAGGGAGAATTTAACCGAGGCCTGGCTTCCGCCGTGAGAGCTCCATTCGCACAATGACCTGTGCTCCCAGACTCAGATACGTTTATAAATTAAAAATTTCGATCGCACGAAAAAGCAGAAAAATACTTTTGATTTATTAGGTTAGTTATCACCAAATTCCCCTATTTTTGCAACCCTTTCCGAGCAAATCGGATGGACCGGGAAGTAGCGCAGGCCGGTAGCGCACCTGGTTTGGGACCAGGGGGTCGCAGGTTCGAATCCTGTCTTCCCGACTAACGCTGCAAGTATTTTACTTGCAGCGTTTTTTATTGTACAATACCCACTAATGACGGTTGATTTTCTAACTTTAAAAGCTAAGTAACATTTTGCAAATCAATGTAATTGGCGTGATATAAGAATGCAGATGTCAAATCATCACTTTCTTCGGGTGAATAAATCGTTGAGTATTTTCTTAACCATTTCCTAAAAACTTAACTGTCAATTTCCAAAACCGTACTTGCTGAGTCTTTGCCGGATTAAAACCTACAACTTAACGGTGAAGGATAGGTAATTAGCAACTACAATTATCGCTTAATACAGGATGAATGTAGCTATAAGGTTTTTGCAATGAAAATAGTTACATCATTTAACCTTCGGTTTAACGTCCTCGTGATGTATTGCTAGTGGCAATTAAATATGTCCTGGTGATACCCGCCAACTTAGTTCCACGCTTGTAATCTGTGAATACAAATCCTTCAGTTGGTTGATTAAAATGATTGAAGGGATCAGCGATGCTGTTATTGTAATAGAACAGCGATCAATGCAATTGAATCGAAAATTGACAGAGTATTTAAAGATAACGCCACTGCATGAATTGCAGTGGCGTTATAAATTCACGACTTTGCATTCACTAATGAAACCATGGCCGGAAAACCTATCACCCTATTTATTGAAACCATCAGCCAAAAGCTACTGTTTGATCAATGAAACCGTTTTATCTGGAATAGGCTGTTTCAAATCATCGGAATCAGCGGTTTAATCCGCAATTCTATTCAGTGACCTTTAATCCATCAATGAGGTCATTTTTCAGTGTTAAATGAAACTTCAGTACTATAGGGCTTCCAGGAAATGAACCCGATACTTCTGCGGTAAGCACTCCGGTTCCCGCTGTCTCCTCATACTTAAGAGGCTTCATAGAAGATCGATACTCTTCATTCGAATGTTCAATCCATTTTCCAATTTCTTCTTTACCCTTATGGGTTTTGCCTTCGTCATGAACAATGGCCGATCTGGTGAAACACTCCACGAAACTTTTGCTATCGTAGTTGTTGTGAGCCGCAATAAAGCGATCTACTAATTGGGGTAATTTCATAATTGTCTGTATTTATTGTTTAAAAATGTTGGTCGACGCCTTTAGTACTTCCGTTACCAGGGCGATTTGCTCAGATGACTGGTTGTTGTAACTAATGGACTCTTTCATAACTTATGTTGTTTGTTATAGAACAAATCTCGTGAAGTGTGGACCTCCAGAGAATGGCCGGATACGACTGAAATATGTTCAGATTTCCTCATCGGGACTATTACACCAGCACCATTCATTTGACAAACTGCATCTATCTCTTTATATTTGAGTAAGTTGTATTCTGATAAATATCAGCAAGCATCCTGGTCAGTAAATGAAGAAAATAAAACAGCATATTCAACAGTTAACCATAGATCTCTTAAGATCCAGGTTGGATATAAATACCACAAGTAACGGCTTGTACGTGTTCGATACTGATGCAGAAGAAATGGACATTTCTTATCTCTCCCCTTACAGGTCGGATCATAATTCGATCCATTTAATAACGGAAGGAGAGGTGAAGGTGAAGATCAATTTGATAGATTATACCTTGAAAAAAAATGATCTTGTATTATTTACGTCCAATACGATTCGTCATTTTGAAAGCGTAACCCGGGATTGCAAGGCAAAAAATCTATTGTTTTCGGACGACTACCTGCTAGGATCAGCAATACCATCGAAGACTGCGGGTGGTTTCGATTATCTATCAGGAATTATTAACCCGGTGGCGACACTCCAGCAACAGCAGGCAGAATTGATCGTGACACAACTTACTTCACTCGGATTAAAGACGAGATTTGCGCAAACAAATCCATTCTATGCCAATGATATTTTACGATTCCTTTTTTCTGCGCTCATTTTAGAAGTTGGTTCATTATATCAAATAGAGAGCAATCCATACGTTGTATCTGGTTCGCGAAAGGAATCGATTGTGCATCAATTTCTCAAACTTGTAATGAAAAAGTTCAAAGAAGAAAAAAGTGTTCAGGCTTATGCTGACATGTTGCATATCACCCCAAAATATCTAACCACGGCAACGCGTGAACTGACGGGTAAGTCGGCCGGGAACCTTATTGATGACATGTTAATAGTTGAGGCAAAACTGCTCCTCAATGAGTCGGGAATGCCTATTGCCCACATTGCCGAAACTTTAAACTTCAGCGATCAGTTCGTATTTAGCAAGTTTTTCAAAAAACATACTGGGCAAAACCCAAGTGGCTTCCGCCGGTCTGTTTAATCCTGAAACGAACCAAATTCTTTTTCGCAAATTCAAAATGACTTTAGCGTTTTCCAACTCAGCCCAGCCTGATTTATTTACATTGCTAAACGACAGAGCAAGTCATTGTCGTCGTGAATAGGAAAGCCGTATTGGTTGTCGTGATAATTTCTATGCAATGCTTTTTTCTTCCAACTACAGACTTTCTACCGCAGTACAATAACGCATAAATATAGGGTTGTTTTAAAGAGAGTGTATAAAGACTATACACTCTCTCTGGTTTCTCATCCTGTTACTTTTAGATGCTGTATTTGCCCATCAACAATAACAAAATGAAATTTTAATACAGCAGGGCTGCCCGGAAATGTACCTGAACATTCTGCAGACAAGACACTTGAGTTGCCGTCCTCTATGTAACCCACAGGTTTCATTACAGACCGATATTTTTGATTGGTTTCTTCGATTAGCTCCTGGATCTGAATTCTTCCAGTATATGGCATCCCTTCTTCAAACATTACTCCTGTTTCAGAAAAACAATTTGCAAAGTCTTGGCTGACAAAATTATTTTGCGCCTGTATCAGATCTGTTACTACTTTAGGTAAATTCATTTTTATACTCTTTTATAATCTTTAAATTGTTGGGACAGTTCCTCCGTCAATAACGTACTCTGTGCCACTCAGGTAGTTTGCTCGAGGTGACACTAAGAACCCGACAAGTTCAGCGACTTCTTCGGGCTCGGCGGGTCTACCGTATGGTATTCCACCCAAAGCCTGCATGACACCTTGCTGAGCTTCTTCTACTGTACTGTTTGCATTTCTTGCAACCTCGCCCAACCATGCTACCGATGCTGTAGTATTTATCCATCCTGGTGAAACAGTTAGCACACGAACACCTTTTGGTGTAACTTCATTCGATAAACTTTTACTGTAGTTTCTTAATGCTGCTTTTGCAGCAGCATAGGGTAAAGTAGAATCGTACAGAGGTAGTATGCCCTGGATTGAAGCAATGTGAATAATAACTCCGCTTTTTTGATTGATCATTTGCGGTAAAAATTCTCTATCCATTCGCACAGGAGCAAGTAAATTAGATTGCAGAGTTGATTCCCAATCTTTATCAGTTAGTACAGCAAAGCCACCTGCGGGTGTTGTCGAAGAACCCAGGTTATTCACCAGAATATCCAATCTTCCATATTTATCCAAAATTTCCCTTGCGACAATGCTTGCTCCTTCGGACTGACTCAGATCAGCAGCAATGAAATGAAGGTCAGTATCTGGGTGATCAGGTTTATTCCTTGCGGTGATAATCACAGTGGCACCTGCAGCCTTCAAGCGTGTGGCGATGGCTTGTCCGGCACCTTTGGTGCCACCTGTCACCAGTGCAATTTTACCAGATAACTCGTTGTTGTAACTAATTTGTTGTTTCATATTTGATTGTTTATAGTGCAAATCTCAGGTGTACATAAACATCAAACAATTACGGACTCACGAATCGAATAGGGATAAATTTATCCCTATACCGCAAGTATTGGACTTGATGTATTTTTGTAATTATGTACGAGAAAAAAAATCTCCCTACGCTTAACTGCGGACTTGACCTTGTCGGTGAAGTACTCTATGGCAAATGGAAAATCCGTATACTATGGTTCATTCACCAGGGCAACCTACGTCCTAGCGAACTGCAACGAAAGATCCCTGACGTTACAAGACGAGTGCTAAATGTTCAACTGAAAGAACTCGAAGACCATGAAATGGTCACTAAGAAAATCTATCCGGTCGTGCCACCCAAGGTAGAATATAGACTCACCGACTTCGGCAAATCAATCATTCCCTTAATTCAAGCTATCGGTTCCTGGGGCGACGAAAATCAAGAGCGATTGCGCCAAGTCATATTAAAACACGCAGCATCTCTTTCCGACAAGCCCAAAACCCCATTTATAGAGGATGCGACGGTTATCATTGCACGATCATCTTAACTTTCGAATGGATCACAACCGGAGCTTCTCAAATGTTTGTTAGAATTCTCTTACTCCGTGTTTGATTGTTCCACAAATCTCGTTAATGGAACTGCTCAGGAAAATGGCCAGATAGGACCTAAATATGTTTAAACTTCTTCATTAAGACGGCCGGAGAGATCAACTTGTAATTTGATCAGGATTGTCTTCACCTGAAAGTATTTGTTGCCGTTGCATTAATCTCTTCAGCATCGCTAAAGCAACCAGACTCTCTTTTGGAGAGTAAGATGTGTAAGTCAATTTCGGTGCAGAAACACTTCGAAGTGTCAATTTGAAAAACCTTTATAGACAAATGAACGAATGGCAAATCCCGGGATGAGATAAATATTTTAGTGATACGCATAGTACGGGCCATTTCAAGCTATGCATTTATAGATCAAAATGGCGTTTATAAGCCTGATGCAATTAAATGGTTGCATGATGTGAAGGATAGAGCTGCATTGGCGGAAGCAATGGGAAAGTGATTTGTATTACGAAAATTTAATCTTATCGCACAAAAGCCCCGCAAGAACTGCGGGGCTTTCTGCTTCATGTCAGTAACGAAATTCCCCTTGAATACTTTACTGTTTCATTAAAGTGCTGATTGGCGAATCATTGTGCAGCAAACGCGGAAGCGTAGGCCAATTATATTCCTTGCCCTTAAATCCCTCTTTCAGGGGATGCCATTTGGCTGAAACAAAAATTACTTTTATCGTCAAGTCAACTATAATAATATGAAAAAAGTAATTCTTTCTCTGCTGCTGATCGTGCCCGTTCTGCTGATGGCTCAACGCTCCACAACCGA
This sequence comes from Chitinophagaceae bacterium, assembly GCA_040509495.1. Lineage (GTDB taxonomy): Bacteria > Bacteroidota > Bacteroidia > Chitinophagales > Chitinophagaceae > Terrimonas_A. Next base: position 24,992 of record JBEVKW010000033.1, read on the forward strand.
AGATTTCGGAAAATTTACCAACGCAGATGGCGCGGTGATCAAAGGCAGTTCCCTGGTGCGTGGATTTGAAAGACAAATAGAAGTGGAGAACCTCGTTGCCGCCTCAACAAATAATAATACCACTGTTAAATTCTCCATGCCATCGGGCGCTGCTACAAATGAGTTCCGAAACGCACTGAACAATGGCAGGAAACTGAGATCAGGCGAGATCATCGTTACGGTAATAGCATCCGACCGCAGGGTTACAAAACATAAGATCAACCTGGAAGATATCTCCGTTTTGTCTTGCGAAGACAGAGCCGGTAACACATTGGTGACACTGGATGCAACGCGAATTGGCTGGACCTATTACGTAAATGATCAACGCTCAGGTAAGCAAACCGTTAGTAGTAAAAGTGGTTGGGATGCGGCGAAGAAGCAAGCCTGGACCGGATTCTAAACCTGAAAATCCTGCGTTATGAAACCATTCCGATCTGTACTACCGCCACTCGTATTTCTGACATGCATGGCGGCCTCCTGTAAAACTGTGCCGGTAACCGGCCGTAAACAACTGAATCTTGTTCCGGAATTCATGATGAATGAAATGTCTTTCACACAGTATGATTCTGTGTTGAAGATCAGCCCAACCTTATCATTATTTGACAACCGGGCAATGATGGTGAACCGGGTAGGCTCCCGGATACAGCAGGCGGTAGAAAAGTATATGCAGCAGAATGATCATCATAAGGATCTGAAGAATTTCGAATGGACATTTAACACGATCGACGAGAACCTGGTCAACGCATGGTGCATGCCCGGTGGGAAGGTCGTCGTTTATACGGGATTGTTGCCTGTTTCCCAAAGTGAGGCCGGGTTGGCTGTTGTGATGGGACATGAAATTGCACACGCTATTGCCCGACATGGCAATGAAAGAATGAGTGAAGGTCTGCTGGTTGGTCTTGGCGGCCTGGTATTACAGGAAGCGCTTAAGAAAAAGAAACAGGAAACGCAGGCATTGTTCCTTAGCTTGTACATGATCGGTTCAAATCTTGCACTCGCGCTTCCCAATAGCCGCATGCAGGAAACCGAAGCAGATAAACTGGGACTGATATTTATGAGTATGGCAGGATATGATCCTTCAGAAGCTGTTCCTTTCTGGGAAAGAATGGCTGCTGTTAACAAGAATAAAGTTCCCGAATTCCTTTCAACTCACCCCGGTGACCAGACGCGGATCAAAAATCTGCAGGCATTGATTCCCGAAGTGAAAAGCCAATATTACAAGGCGCAACCATAGCTGCCAGTTGCCGGAGCAGCCCGACCGGTGACGGCCCCTATGAATAAGTATTAATTGCAACTCTGTTGCAAAGTCGTTATTTTTGCCATGGTTCTATTTCCCAGTCAATTTTTACCATGAGCAGACTACAACACTACGATGTAATTATAATAGGCGGAAGCTATGCCGGGTTGGCTGCCGCCATGACACTTGGCCGTGCCAGACGGCATGTACTGGTGATCGACGACAATAATCCCTGTAACAGGCAAACACCGCATTCCCATAATTTTATTACGCATGATGGCGAGCCACCTGCAGAGATCAGGCGCAAAGCGCTTGAACAGGTGATGCGTTATGATACAGTTTCTTTTTATGACGGAACGGCTATTGCGGTAAACGATCATCAATCTTTTTTTGAGACCCATACTTCCCAGGGCGATATATTCAATGCCAAAAAAATACTCTTTGCTACCGGGGTGAAAGACATGATGCTTTCGATCAAAGGCTTTGCCGAGTGTTGGGGTATTTCTGTATTACATTGTCCCTATTGTCATGGATACGAAGTAAAAGACGCTCCGCTTGGTGTAATTGCGAATGAAAAGCTGGCATTTGAGTACAGCCGGTTGATCCATCACTGGAGTAAGGACCTGAAACTTTTTACCAATGGAAGATCTACACTGGATGCTGAGCAAACGGCTTCTTTACGATCGCACGGAATTGAAATCATAGAAGAAGAGATAATTGAATTACAGCAGGAAGGTGGCC
>JBEVKW010000034.1:0-5175 GCA_040509495.1 Chitinophagaceae bacterium
ATTGTATTTCGCCGCGTCCGCCGCGTATCGCCGCGTCCGTCGCGTTCCACCTACGCCACCCAACTTCATGTATGAGACACTTGCCAGGACGGCACGGTCTTCCAATTACTGATCTGACTTCAGAAGGTTCAGATCCCCATTAAAAGACTGCCTGTATTTCTTGATGTATTCCGACGGCGTCATTCCAAACAATTTCACAAACTGCTCCCGGAAGTACCGGACATCCCCGATCCCCACCTGGAAAGCCGCCTGGTTCACGTTCAACCGTTCCCGGATCATCAGTACGGCTGCCCGGCGCAGCCGGATCGACCGGACGAACGCGTTGAGTGACTGCCCGGAAATATGCTTTACCTTATTATATAATGCCGACCGGCTCATGCCCATCTCCCGGGCGAACTGCTGGATCGTGAAATTCTCGGTTTCGATATTGTCTTCCACCAGCTGGATACACTGCTTCAGGAAATCGCGGTATTCCGCCGGCACTTTCACCGGTGAGTCCTGCAACGTGATCTTGTCGAAGAAATATCGCTGCAAGGCATTCCGGTTCATCAGGATGCTGTTAACCCTGGCCAGCAGCAACTGTGCATCGAACGGTTTGGTGATATAGTCGTCAGCCCCGCCTTCAATTCCCTTGAGCTGCGTTTCAGCTGATGAAGATGCGGTCAGCAGGATCACCGGAATATGCCCGAGGATCTCTGATCGTTTCAACCGGCGACAAAGCTCCAGTCCATCCATGCCATCCATGTTCACATCACTGATGATGAGGTCGGGAAGATGCTGGCCTGCTACTTCAAATCCTTCGAGGCCATTTGTTGCCGTGAAGATGATATAGTTTTTCTGAAAGATATGCTGGAGATATTCCCGCATTTCGGTGTTATCGTCGACCACGAGGATCGTTTTCTTATCTGTAACCAGTTCTTCCGATAATTCTGCCTGTGGTGATCTTGTGTGAGAGACAACGGGCACTTCTTCTTCAATCAGCTCACCCAGCAATTGGTGTTCGTTTTCTGTATCAGCAAGAATATGCCCCTCGGGAAGATGTGCTTTTCCTTTTTTCAGGAAGATCACAAACTCACTCCCCTGTCCTTCTACGCTGTTCAGCGAGATAGTACCACCATGGCTTTCCACAAAGGCTTTCGACAGATACAATCCAATGCCAAAGCCTGTTTTCGGCGCACGTACGGATGCCTGCTGGAACCTTTCAAATATCCGCACCGCATCTGCTTTGCCAATACCACACCCGGTATCCGTTACATGGACGGAGACGCCCTCCGCTGTTTCTTCCAGACGGCATTCAATGGTTCCGCCGGCGGGTGTATACTTAAAGGCATTGGAGAAAAGGTTGAATAATACGATCTCGAGTTTTTCATTATCCGCATAGATCTCCACGGCTTGATCAGGTGCTGCGAATCTGAAACTGATCTGTTTCGCTTTTGCCTGCTGCACGAAACACTGGAACACTTCATTACAGATAGCAACGATATTCAGCCGCGAGATCTTTAATACATCTGCACCGCTGTCAGCTTTGCGGAACAGCAAAAGCTGGTCGACAAGACTAAGCAAACGACGTGCGTTACGATATACAATATTCAATTCCTGCTTATCCTTTTCCGGCTCTTTCCCCTGTATGATCTCGCGGAGCGGATTAATGATCAGGGAGACGGGTGTTCTGAATTCATGTGCAACATTGGTGAAGAATGAAAGTTTCTTTTCCGTCAGTTCCCGGTCTTTTTCGTTCTCGATGTGCGCAAGTTTTATTTCGTAGCGCAAACGTTCCTGTCTTTTTGTATAACGGATATATAAATAGATTGCCAGCGCCGCTGCAAGTAAGTACAGCGTATAGGCCCACCATGTCCTGTACCACGGAGGCAGCACCGTGATCTCGAGCAGCAATTTGGGATCACTCCACTGACCATCCGGCTTTTTGATCTTTACATAGAATGAATAATTACCTTCCTGCAAGCGGGAGTAATTAGCCGTCCTGATATTGTTTACATAATTCCAGTTCTTATCCCAGCCTTCCAGCAGGTAAGCATAGCTGATCTTGTCTGCATCTGAATAAGCGAGGGCTAAAAAATCGAGGGATAATACAGCACGGTCATAGGGCATCTGGACGTGGCGGATATCTTCGTTTTCCCGCTGCCTGATGTATCCCGGCACTTCTCCGGCAGGTTTACTGTCGATGGTAAGGCCTGTCAGAAATATCCCGGGGGATACGGGTTCGTCTCGGACGCTGTCGGGATAAAAAAGGTTGAAGCCATGAATGCCGCCGAAGGCGAATTCGCCGTTCCGGAGTGCAACAGCTGCATTAAAGCTGAACTGATTATTCTGCAGCCCGTCGAGCCTGGAATAATTGCGGAATGTTCTTGTTTTGATATCAAACTTTGAAAGTCCATTGTAAGTACTCAACCACAAATGGCCTTTTTTATCTTCCAGGATCCTTAATACCGTATTGTTAGGCAATCCTTCGTTGGTCGTAAACTGCTCATATTTTCCGGTATTGCGATCGAACAGCAACAGTCCGCCTTCCTGAGTACCGATCCAGAAATTATGCTCCACGTCTTCGTGAATACTGCGGATGGTATAACCAACAGGATATACACGGTGTTTTTTCGAGACGCGATCGATCCTGGTCAATTCTGCATAGTTACCGCCCCACAGGTCGCCTTTACTGTCTTCACTCATGCATTGCAGGTTCTGGATGGCCTCATCAAAAAGAACAAACTGGTCTTTGGCCGGCTCATAATGATAAAGCGAGCCGTCGTTGGTTGCACTTGCCCATAGTGTTTTCTGTTTGTCTTCATAAAGAAACCAGACATTATTCTCCGACTCTCCCGTTTTATCATTGAATAGCCGGTATTGCGTGAACTTTTTTGTTTTCGGATCGAAACGGCTCACGCCTCCGAACCAGGTTGACACCCATGCATGATCATTATCATCACAAAAGATATTGGTGATAAAGTTGCTGCTTAATGCTCCTGGCATAGCCGGCTGCCTGCGGTATTCATGAAAGGAGTTGGTCTTACGGTTCCAGTATTTCAATCCGGCGCCATCGGTACCGATCCAGAGATTGCCGGTTTTATCTTCACAAAAGGAAAGAATGAAATTATCTGCAGCGTCTGTCTGGCTTTGTTTTGTATATTCCACTTTCCTGAACCGTTCAACATGGGCGCCGATGATATTAATACCGCCGCGCAATGTACCGATCCACTTCCTGCCATCGTTATCTTCATAGATCGAATAAACGGCATTACTGTTAATGGGAGAACGGCCATCCTGGTCGGTAAATGTTTTTGCGTGCGAGGAAGTACTATCAAGCACCAGCAGACCTCCACCATCAGACGCGATCCATAACAGGCCTTTGCTGTCTTCTGAAATGCTCACCACTTTGCAGGCCGAAGCGAGATAGCTGGATGAGTATTGATTGTTCTTTTCATCATAGCGGTATAAGGCTCTTTCGCTACCCAACCACAATGCGCCTGCGGAAGAACGTTTGAAACAGTTCGCCTGCCTGAGCAGATCATTTACCAGTGTTAATTTACCAGAGCGGTTGCTATACCTGAACAATCCCTGTTGCTGAATAAAGATCCAGACATTACCATCAGCGCCGGCCTCAATAGCGGTTACATCATAATTATTGCCGTTACTATTATTTCCGGGAAACGCCACCTGCTTTCCGTTCCTTGAACCTGCTTCAAATACAAGTAAGCCGGAGTGATTGGTACCGATGAACATTCTGTCACCGATTGATTTTACAATATGCACGTTATCTTTTACCGGCAGGATCTTATGCTGATCAGCTTCGGCATAATACAACGCCTCAAAAGCCGACCTGGAGGGATCAAAAACACAGGCGCCTTTTTGTCCCCCGATCCAGATCCTTCTTTTCGGATCGCCATCTATTGAATAAACGCTGTTGGATAATAGAGAGGTTGAATCGCCGATCCTGTTGCGGAAAACATCAAAATTGTAACCGTTATACCGGTTCAATCCGTCATAGGTCCCAAACCACATAAAGCCACGCTGATCCTGGTATATACAGGTGACGGCATTGTTGGAAAGACCTGCTTCAATGCCAAGCGTGCGTACAGGAAACCGGTTGGAAAAACCGGCCATACACGGCAACAGTAGCAGGATTAGTAAGATGTTCTTCTTTAGTAGCATAAGCAATCAGGTGTGGGCGGCAGTACGAACGGTTAGAAGTTTAAAAGTTCACGGGTTTACGGGTTTAATGAATCGGGGTCTTAATGTTGAACGTTTGATGATTTGGCAGCTAAAGATTGTGCGGGCCATTCATAAAGTTATTGAACTTTTAAACCTTTCGCTCCTTTCCTTTATTTCTTCCGCATAGCATACTGTATTCCACCAAGTAAATGTTGCAGGAAAAGTGGTTCCTTATACGACTCTTCTGTATGGCCTAAGGCTGTGTACCATGCGCGGCCGCCGTCATAGTCGTGATACCAGGCCATTGGATGACTTGCTCCGTTAGCGCCTCCCTGATAAGAGCTTTCATCAATGCTAATCAGCACTTTTGTATCCGGGTTGAGTTGCTTGAAATTATACCATTCGTCTTTCCTGTTCCAGGTGGAGGGAAGATGAGCGGTGGACGAATGGGCGGCGTCTGTTACCTGCAGAGCGGCATCCTGTATTTTAGGATGGCTTAAAAAGTAGCCGCCGACAAGTTTTCCGTACCAGGGCCAGTCATATTCTGTATCTGAAGCGGCGTGCACGCCAACAAAACCGCCACCGGCCTGGATATACTTTTCGAGATCGGCCTGCTGGGCTGTATCCAGGATATTACCAGTGGTGTTAAGAAATACAACAGCCGCATATTTTTTAAGCGAGCTTTCTGTTATGATCGGGCTGGAAGAACTTGTATCCACCTCAAAGCCGTTCTCTTCTCCAAGCTTTACGATTGCCTGTCGGCCGGCAGGAATAGAAGTATGATAAAAACCCGCTGTTTTGGCAAAAACAAGGATCCTTGGCTTCACTGCTTTTTTGTTATGCCAGGATGCAAACAGAAAAATAACAGCTCCCGCAAAAATGATCGATAGCAATACAGAAAATCTCATCGTTACATTATTTAATACGCCGGCCATGTTATAGTGCCGGAATGTCCATACAAATTAGTCTTTTTAAGCATCAGGCGTTGAATATCCTTACGTCAGATTAAAT
>JBEVKW010000035.1:0-7767 GCA_040509495.1 Chitinophagaceae bacterium
CCGCGGGCGAGTTTTTTTTTGTGCAGGTGACACCCTCCCATTTTTAGCCATTAGCGCGTAGCCTTGATCTTTTTTTGTTACTTTTTTTGCATCAAGGCAAAAAAAGTAAACGGAGACTCCGAGGGCAACCCTCGGAAAAAAAGCGCCTTGCCCGCCCGGCAAAAACAGGTGGAGCAATCAGCGCGTAGCCTTGATCTTTTTTGCATCAAGGCAAAAAAAGTAAACGGAGTCTCCGAGGGCAACCCCTCGAAAAAAAAGCGCTTTGCCCGCCCGGCAATCCCCTCCCCATAAAACCAAAATATTTCTGTTATTTCAACCCTCAATGCAACCGGGGCATCCCGGAAACCCCAAACCCCGATAGGTCTTTAATGTCATACCGCCATTTGATCATCGCCCCAGTTCTGTTGCTGCTGAGCCTGCAGTCTCTTCCCCAGGTCAGCCCTGAAGAAATAAGGATATTAAAAAAACTTGATTCGCTCAGTACTTCCACAAGCCCTGCTGCACCTTTCGCTGGTCTGTACTTCACGACGATGGTCAATGCCCTTCAGTTTTTTGAAAAAGCCGATGATTCGTCCCGCACGTGTATCCGGATCCTGCAAGCTCGATTTACCAGGTCATTTTTTGATGCTGCTGATTCCTTTGCCGCAAAAAAGAAAATCCCGGCGGCGTGGGAAGCATATTATGCGGACACCTCGGCGTCAGTCATACGCCATGTCCTGTTCGGCATCAATGCACATATCAATGGAGATATCTGGCAGGCGCTGATCACATCATTTACCAGTCAGGACCTGATGAGGATCAGGCCGCTTTATTTTTCATATTATCACAGCCTGCTCAATGTCTACGACCAGGTGTATGACGAAGTGTATCGGGCAAGCAGTACTCTCCGCTTCCTGCATTCGGCCACGCTAGGCATCGATAAATGGTATGGAAAAAAACTCTTGCACCGCTGGTTAAGCCGGCAGATGGAACTCGCCTGTCTGTATTACAGCCACCCTGATCGTTTCAGCAAAAAACAAAAACAGCTGCACCGGAAAATGCGGCGGCTGAACAGGGCCATCGTCCGGCATTTTTAAAAGGAGAGGGGAGTAACGCGCTGTGCCGGCTTCACCTGCAACGGAAAGCGAAAAATCGCTACAAATTCGCTAAATTTGCCATCCATTTTAAAACGCTAATTAGGCAGATGATCAATATCACACTACCAGATGGTTCCGTGAGGCAATATGAGAAGGGAGTTTCTTCACTGGATATAGCAAAGTCAATTTCTGAAGGCCTGGCAAGAAAAGTAATCGCAGCCAGCGTAGACGGACAGGTTTGGGATAGCACGCGCCCCATTGAAAAAGATGCTGCAGTGAAACTGCTGACATGGACGGATAAAGAAGGCAAAAATACCTTCTGGCACTCATCTGCTCACCTGATGGCAGAAGCAGTGGAAAGCCTGTTCCCCGGCGTGAAATTCTGGGTGGGTCCTGCTCTTGACCAGGGCGGATTTTATTATGACATGGATCTGGGCGACCGCAAGATCACCGAGGAAGACCTGGCCATTCTGGAAAAGAAAATGAACGAACTGGCCAAACAGAACAATGTTTTCATCAGAAAGCAGGTGCCAAAAGCTGAAGCGATCCAATTCTTCACAGAAAAAGGCGACGAGTACAAACTCGATCTTCTGCAAAATCTGAATGATGGTGAAATAACTTTTTATACCCAGGGCGGCTTTACTGATCTGTGCCGCGGACCACATATTCCAGCTACTGCACTGATCAAAGCGATCAAACTGACCAATATTGCAGGGGCTTACTGGAAAGGCGATCAGAACAATAAACAATTGACCCGCATATACGGGATAACTTTCCCTTCGCAGAAAGAACTGGACGAATATCTCCAGATGATGGAAGAAGCGAAGAAAAGGGATCACCGTAAACTGGGGAAAGAACTTGGTATCTACACCATGGATGATGATGTGGGCCAGGGCCTCATCCTGTGGATGCCTAACGGAACGGTCATCATTGAAGAACTGGAAAAACTTGCAAAAGAAACAGAAGAAGCAGGCGGTTACAAACGCGTGGTTACACCACATATCGCAAAGGAAAGCATGTACCTCACCAGTGGTCACCTGCCTTACTATGCTGATAGTATGTATCCTCCAATGGAGCTTGACGGAGAGAAGTACTACCTGAAGTCAATGAATTGCCCGCATCACCACAAGATCTTCAAGGCAGAATCGAAAAGCTACAGGGATCTTCCATACAGGATCGCGGAGTACGGAACTGTTTATCGGTATGAACAAAGCGGGGAACTGTTTGGTCTGATGCGGGTGCGTTGCCTGCATATGAACGACGCGCATATCTATTGCACCAGGGCGCAGTTCGCTGACGAGTTCAGGGCGGTAAACGAAATGTACCTGAAGTATTTCAAGATCTTCGGTATCGATAAATATGTAATGCGGCTTAGCTTGCATTCTCCCGACAAACTGGGTAAGAAATATGTGAACGAGCCGGAACTGTGGAAAGAAACAGAGGAAATGGTTCGCCAGGTATTGATCGAATCCAATATCCCGTATGTGGAAGTACAGGATGAAGCGGCATTTTATGGTCCAAAGATCGATGTACAGATCTTCAGCGTGATCGGCCGTGAATTCACCCTGGCTACTAACCAGGTCGACTTCTCGCAGGGGCGCAGTTTCAAACTGGAATACACTACACCGGATAACCAAACGGATGTGCCGTTGATCATTCACCGGGCTCCGTTGGGAACACACGAGCGGTTCATCGGTTTCCTGCTGGAGCATTACGCAGGTAAACTGCCACTCTGGCTGGCTCCTCTGCAGGTGAAAGTGCTGCCGATCAGCGACAAGTTCCAGGACTATGCCCTTGGTGTGGCGGCAAAGCTCAGGAAAGAAGGTATCAGGGCCGAGGTGGATGACAGGCAGGAAAAGATCGGTAAAAAGATCAGGGACACTGAGTTGATGAAAGTTCCTTACATGCTCGTAGTAGGCGAAAAGGAAATGTCGGAAGAGGCTGTCTCCGTCAGAAGACAGGGCAAAGGTGATCTGGGATCAAAATCTGTGGCTGAATTTTTGATGGAAGCCGTAGCTGAGATCAAAGAACGCAGGGAATAATGTATATTTAAGTGGCTTTCCAACCTGGGAATGTCCAGAGAAGTAAAAAGGCAACAGTCAAAAGATCTAACAGTCAGATTTTTTTTAATTTTTACTTTTGGCTTTTTACTTTGTGATTTTTTTTAATTAAACAAACAAATACTCTGACAGGAAGAGTTCATTCAAAAAAACTAAATGGCAGTACCACAAAAACCCGGAGGCGGGTTCAACAGACCACCAGGTAGCGGAGGCGGAGGTTTCAGACCAGGTGGCGGCGGATTTAACAAAGGTGGCTTCAAGGGAAGATTCGTTCCCCGTAAAGAAGCAGAACATCGTATCAACCATTTTATCAGGGTGCCCCAGGTGAGATTGGTTGGGGATAACGTCGAAGTGGGCATTTATAACACGCAGGATGCGCTGAGAATGGCGCAGGATCAGCAGCTTGATCTCGTTGAGATCTCTCCGCAGGTAGATCCGCCCGTGTGTAAGATCATTGATTACAATAAATTCCTCTACGATAAGAAGAAGAAGGAAAAGGAGATGAAAGCGAAAAGCAAAGTCTCCGAAGTGAAAGAGATTCGCTTCACACCAAATACGGATGATCACGACTTTGACTTCAAGGCTAAACACGCGGAATCCTTCCTTAAGGACGGTAACAAAGTGAAAGCCTATGTACAGTTTAAAGGCCGCGCTATCCAGTTCCAGGAAAGAGGTCAGCTTCTCCTGCTGAAGTTCGCTGAGCGTCTTGGCGAAGTAGGCATACTCGAAAGCATGCCGAAAATGGAAGGAAGAAGAATGCTGGCTATGTTTGCTCCAAAAGGAAAGAAAAAAGCATAGGCGTGAATGGACGCGAATTAGCGAACCCCTTCACGAATAACAGTCTTTAAATATTGCGAAACCGTCAGTGATGACGGTTTTTTTTGTTTATCAGAGCGGAGAGGGGAAGAGGTTTGAGAGGTTTCAAAGGTTTGATAAGTTCCATAGGTTTTCAACCCGATAAAGATCAGGAGGACTTGGTAGCCTTTTAAGCCAGATGCAGAATGTCTCATGAATCGCTGAACCTACCGACCCGTTTGAGAGGGCTCAAGCCTCTCAAACCTATGGAACCTGGAAACCTGTCGCCCTCCCCGTATAACATTTCTTAATTATTTAATCTTTTCCTAACCTGCCATTCATATAAAAACCTCTTTGTATCAATGTTGAACCATTGCTTTACGTATATTAGACCACTTTTTTATCACCAAAAACGCAATAATGCATCAATTTTTCAACCATCGTTGGTTGGTAGCAGTAGCTGTGTGTGCATGCTCTGTGGCTGCAGCACAGCCGAGAACTGACTCAGCGAGAATTCCGGGCGCAATGCCGGGAGTTGGAGGGATGAGACCATCAACAGGCCCAAAACCGTACAAAGAAGTTATTACCGCAAAAGCCGTTTCTGATGCGGGTCTTTTCACTGTTCACAAAGTAGAAGACAAATATTATTTTGAGATCGGGGATTCAGTTCTCGGAAGGGATATCCTTGTCGTAAACCGCCTTACTAAAGCTGCCGCAGGTATGCGCAGTGGATTTTTCGGTTTCGCAGGTGATCAGATCGGTCAAAGCGTGATCCGCTTTGAAAAAGGTCCAAACAATAAAGTATTCCTGCGCAACATCTCTTTCGCAGAATATACAAAAGATTCCACCTCGCCTATGTTCACCGCAGTGAACAATTCAAACGTACAGCCGATCGCCGCCGCGTTTGATGTAAAGGCCTATTCGAAAGATTCCACAGGGCAGGTGCTTGATATTACGGATTATATCAGTGGCGACAATGATGTACTCTTCTTCAGCAGCAGTCTTAAATCGTCGATGCGCATCGGCGGGCAGCAGGCGGATAAATCGTATATCGTTGGCGTTCGGTCATTCCCATCAAACGTTGAGATCTCAACTGTAAAAACGTACTCCCGTATGGCATCATTGCCAGGGCAGGGAGGCGGAGGGTTCGCGCCAGCCGCTCCGGGTGGAAACATCACCGTTCAGCTGAACAGCTCTTTCGTATTGCTCCCTAAAGAGCCGATGCAGGCTCGCTACTTCGACCCACGCGTTGGTTATTTCGCCGTAGGTTATACCGATTTTGACGCAAATCCCCAGGGAGTCGAAGCGCTGCGCCTCATCAAACGCTGGAGACTTGAACCGAAGGATGCAGATATCGAAAAATACAAGAAAGGAGAACTGGTTGAGCCTAAGAAGCCGATCATTTTCTATATCGATCCGGCAACTCCCAAAAAATGGGTTCCCTACCTGATCCAGGGTGTTAACGACTGGCAGGTGGCTTTTGAAAAAGCAGGATTCAAAAATGCTGTAATGGCAAAACTGGCGCCTACCAAACAGGAAGATCCTGAATGGAGCCTCGAAGATGCCCGCTATTCCGCGATCGTTTACAAACCGTCTGATGTAGCAAACGCAAGCGGTCCTAGCATCAGTGACCCAAGAAGCGGTGAGATCATGGAAAGCCATATCAACTGGTATCATAATGTAATGAAGCTGATCCGCGACTGGTACTTTGTTCAATGCTCCCCGCTTGATCCGGGTGCACGTAAACTTGAATTCGATGATGAGCTGATGGGACAGCTGATCCGCTTTGTATCATCACATGAAGTAGGTCACACACTTGGCCTGCGTCATAACTACGGATCAAGCTCTACCGTACCCGTAGAAAAACTGCGCGATAAAGCATGGGTTGAAGCTAACGGTCATACTCCGTCTATCATGGACTATGCACGTTTCAACTATGTGGCACAGCCGGAAGATAAGATCGGAAGAGTTGGATTGTTCCCAAGGATCGGCGACTATGATAAATGGGCTATCGAATGGGGATACAAATTATTCCCGCAATTCAAAGATGGCGGAGCTGAGCAATCATACCTGAATAAATGGGTGATCGATGCACTCAAGAACAACCGTCTCTGGTTTGGTACAGAAACAAATCCAGATGATCCGCGTTCACAACGTGAGCAGGTGGGCGATGATGGAATGAAAGGTGCTTTTTATGGCATCAAAAACCTGCAACGTATCATCCCTAACCTGGTTGAATGGACAAAAGAAGAAAACAAAGACTATACTTCAACTGCGGAAATGTACCGCCAGGTTACCGGTCAGTATACTATGTATATGAGCCATGTCGCGAAATACATCGGCGGCATTATGGAAACGCCTAAAACCCAGGAGCAGGGTGGGGCGATCTACGAAGTAGTAAGCAAGGCGAAACAGAAAGAAGCAGTAGAGTTCCTGAATGGCCAGTTGTTTAATACACCAGCCTGGCTGATCGACCAGAACATTTTCAATAAAACGGGTATAAGCGCTACGGCGACAATCAGCCGTTTGCAGGATAATGTGCTGAACGGCCTGCTTTCTACCCGCACACTGGGTAAACTGATCGAGGCGGAAGCAGCCCAGGGTATCAATGCCTACACGATCCTTGATCTTTTCAGCGATCTGAGAAAAGGTATCTGGAGCGAACTGGCGGCAAGAACCAAGATCTCCGTCTACAGAAGAAATCTCCAGAAATCATACATCACGACACTTGCAGGCTTATTGAGCAGCCCGCGCTCCGGCGGCTCAGATGTGATCCTTGTGATCCTCGGGGGAAGCGGTTCTGCCTCCAATCCCGACAAGTCGGATATCAAAAGTGCTGTCAAAGGTCACCTGGCTTCACTCCGCACCGAGATCAGAGCCGCGGCCGGCGTAACAACAGACACCATGACACGCTATCACCTGCAGGACCTTGCTTCCCGCATTGATAAGGCGTTGGATCCGAAGGAGTAGAAGAAAGAAGTTTAATAGTTTAAGGTTTAGGTTTAAGAGTTTGGAAGGTTTGGTAGGTTCCAAAGGTTCCATTCGCTCCAAACGTTTTCAGATCTGACCGGATACTTAACAGTGAAGAGGTTTAATAAGCTGGGTTCACCTAACTTATTAAACCTCTTTCATTTAACAGCTTTTTTTCCTGCCGAAAGCCTATAAAGCTCACCAAAGTTTTCAAACCTCCCAACCCTTAAACTTTTAAACACTCACTTCTTCCCTTATTGAACTTTTCTCCCTACCTTTGCAGCCCTCCTGAAGAGGCTCCACAAGCATCCCCCCGTGGGGAACGCCTCAAGGGTATCATTTCTAATACTGGGTTAAAATGCCTAAAGTAAAAACAAACTCCAGTGCCAAAAAGCGCTTTAAAGTGACTGGCACAGGTAAGATCACTCACCAGAAGAGTTTCAAACGTCACATCCTGACGAAAAAATCAACAAAACGTAAACGTGGTATGCGTGTCGATGGTCTGGTTGCGAAACCAAACATGGACTTTGTAAAACGTCTGTTGCGTCTGAAGTAAGCCCTGCTTACCCGATTTTATCTTTAAAACTCTTAAATTAATTAGACATGCCTCGTTCAAAAAATGCTGTTGCCTCCAAGGCCCGCAGAAAAAAAATATTAAAACAAGCCAAAGGCTATTATGGCAAACGTAAAAACGTTTTAACAGTAGCCAAAAACGTAGTAGAGAAAGGTATGACCTACATGTTCGTGGGTCGCAAACTCAAGAAAAGAGAATACCGCTCTCTCTGGATCGCTCGTATCAATGCCGCTGTACGTGCCGAAGGCCTTACTTATTCTGAGTTCATCAACAAACTTCAGAAAAAAGGTAT
>JBEVKW010000036.1:0-3768 GCA_040509495.1 Chitinophagaceae bacterium
AGGTCGCTTCATCTTCAGACCTATCAAAAACCTAAAGCCTATTTTGAAATTTCCGGGCGTAAGATTTGCCGACCTCTACAGCATTCAGGGTATCATTAGACCGGCGAATCCCTGAGCACGCTCTGCCGATCCAGTTCCGTTGGGTGACTACACCATCCACTGATGCGAACGGCTCTTTAGAGGTTGCGGTTTCTACGGTCTCACCGTGGGAGCAATCTGGGGCGAGCGAAATACCGAACTCAGGTATGCTTGCCTCGCATTAGAGATATTAGAAACATGCCAGCGAAGCAAGAAAGGCGGGAAGAAGTGAAGTAAGGATAAGTAATCTAGCCCATCTATAATATGAAGGTGCAACTAAATGAGCTTAACGGTTACAAGACAGGCTGAAGAGCTACTTAGGGACTCTTTAAAGGAGCTAGAATCTTCCAAAGGAAGTGTTGTCGCCAGCGTTCAAAAACTATCACGCGCGGCAAAGATGCTAGGGGATAACGACGTAGTGATTTGGTGTGAAATACAGCTTGGCGTTTCTAAATATACACAGCCGCTAGGGAGACACCTCGAAAAGTTAAGAGAAGCAGCAAAGGCCAACACTATAATACAAGCCTCGAAGGCGCTTGAGGTAAAGAGAAAGAACGCACCTGCCAAGAAGTCCGCTTCCAAGAAGGCTGCAATAAAGAAATCCACGTCAGTTAAGTATGAGAAAGAAGAGAAGGCTCTAGATGATTATTGGGAACATCAAAAAGCTTTAGAAACTCTCGGCTTGAAAAAAGATGTTCATTTTACGATTGAAGAGCTTAACGTTAAGTTAAATGAATCAGGCGGTGGGTATCTGAACATCGGGACCATTGAAGAAATCTACACCAATCTGATAAGGAAGAAGCGGGGTAACGACGGTACCTATTACCAAAACCACCTCGCCAGTCATATTAGCTACGTTAAGAGGGTCGCTCATGATAAAGCCTCGCAACTCTATAACAGAGTTACTTTCGCTAACACTCCTCAAACAAGCTTAGATATTCTGCGAGATGCCGTAGACAACAAGCTACTCGACTTGGCACCTACGGCGGCGGAAAAGCTGATGATAGCTTTCAAGGCGGTTGCGAGTGATAGCCCCGAAGAATGGTCGCACGCCCTCACAACCTGCCGCAGATTTATCGAAGAACTTGCCGACGCTCTCTACCCGGCCAGAAGCGAGCAAGTGAAAGGCAGGGAGCTAGGAAAGGGGCAGTACGTCAATAGGCTGTGGGCGTTCATGGATGGTGTCATCGAAAGCGAGTCGAACAGGGACTTGGCAAAAGCTCACGTTGACTACCTCGGCAGCTATCTCCAAAGAACTCACAAGGTGAGCAATAAAGGCGTCCACGCCGACCTGACGCGGATGGAAGCCGTCAAGGCCGTCTTTCACGCCTACCTCGTGGCGGCGGACATACTCGACTATTTGAATAGCGATCCCACTGCCAAAGATAAGAGGCTTAACATTCATACGGCTTCGATTGACGAACTCGAAAGCATCTTAGACATAAGCAGAAATCTGGCTAAGGCAATAGTAAGGCTTAGGGTAGAACATGGAGTTCTGGACCTCCCGCGCCTAGCAACGATAAAAGGGATGGGGCAAAAGACGCTCGCGCTTGCGGAGCAGGTCTTATCATTCGAGCCTGCAAAGTAGGATGTGAATAGGGCGGGGAAGAAGTGGGACAGGAAGAAGTAAATAGTGTTACCTCTTAACAAGAAACTCATGTGAAAAGTGTAGCATGGCAAAGATCGGACGAAATGAATCTTGCCCCTGTGGCAGCGGTATAAAATACAAAAAGTGCTGCGCTTCGCGTCAGGATGTGCGTAAGGGGAAAGCCGTACCGCGACCGCGACATGTAATTCACCGTAGAAATTATCGTCTACGTAGATACCTAGAATATCTGAGCCGTGAAGAATTAGAGCAGAGGGCAATGGACGTTTTTACAAATCTCCATGTTCTTAATGAGGAATTGAAATATAGTCTGCCGTCAATAAAAAATACCGGGGGAACATATTGGATGGTGCTCTGGACGCATGTCCTTGAAGAGTTTGAAATACGGTATGGTCAATATCCCGCTGGCTTTACGAATGGCTTTATTAAGGGCTCGGCCATCCCCGAATATGATTTCAAGATAATGAAGAGGGCCGCAGATGTAGCAAATAAAATGAAATCAAGGAAAGGTGGGTTGCTGTTTAAATTTGGTCAGTCTAAGTATCTGCGCCCTATGTTGGAAAATGGCTCTATACGAATAATGCCCGCGTCGTCATATAACGACCCGTCAATGAACCAAGCGATAAGGGATGAAGAGCTGCAAGTATCATTTTTAAGGCATCCATCGGAGATAGTGATAGAAGCTATAGATGAATTAACGGGAGAGCCTACAGGACTTATACAGCCAGACGGGAATCTGACTGTTACCCTTGAGGCTCCAACCAATTACTATGTTTGGTGTTTAGCTTCGACTTACTCGTTAAGACTTTACGGAGATTTCGAGGCGGACGCTTGCCTAGTCATAAGGCATCCGAAAGAGTTTATAGGGAAATTGATTCAAGAATTTGAGAAGAAGATGCTGGGTTGGAAAGGTAAAAGGGCAGACATCCATTATTTCGACCCGCTTAATGGTAATAGAGATGTGCTGGATGTTTTTTTCTCTAAACATTTTAGATACGCTTATCAAAAGGAGTTCAGGGTCATATGGCTGCCGCCAACTCCCGCAACAACACTTGAGCCGATTTATCTTGAACTAGGTAGCTTGGATAAATATTGCGAACTAGTTTCTCTACGTGACATGCTGTCGGCCTAACTATTAACACTCATCCCCGCATCCTTCCACCCAAGCCTACTGATAAACCGCCCCGAAGGTCTATAATCTTTCCGACATCGGGACCCCGCCAGAGGGTCTAATACTTTAGAGGCGCGTGCAGAAGCCAGCCCGCTCTTCGTTATGTAGTCGACGGTCTTTTACGTTATGTCTCAAGAGTCAGCAGTTCCGTTGGATGGCACCTTTTTACCTTCAGTCAGTTCCGTTGGATTTTCGCCGACTCGGCCTCGCAATCCCTCTAAAGTGAATTATTGAAAACTCTTGCGTGAGTTCCGTTGGATTTTCGCAGTTCCGTTGGATAGTTCCGCTGGAGTTCCGTTGGATTCGGAGCATCTCAATGCCTCTCATAACTTGCCCAGACTGTACAAATCAAATCTCCGACCAGGCGCCGGCCTGTCCGCAATGCGGCAGGCCAACCGAGGCCGCATCTAAGGCGGCTGCGCGGGCTCGCTTACAGAGACGGGCGGAAGCTGACCGCTACAACTACGTCTCTTGGGCGCTCTTCGTCCTGACCGTCGTCTCCTGGTTCAACGAGGCTTACCTTCTCGCAGGTTTTTCCTTTACCGTCGCGATGGTCCTGTCCATCGTCTACCTCGTGAAACGCCCGTAATCAGCTGATAGGAGTCGGCAGCAAAGGAATAGGGTACGTTTTTACCCTCAATCTTTTCCAAGGAGCATATATGAAAGCTTACGTCCACTTCCGAGACCGAGATGAATATCCGGTCCAAGAATTAACTGAGATCCTAGAGTTTGCGCGGTTGCCTATAGTCGGTGAATACTTGGAACGTTATGATGAGGGCGGTTCTCCCAACTGGTATGAGGTAAGGCTAGTTCTACATCTTACGAACCGTAAAGCGGGTTTTGAAGCAGAAGTTTTCGTCACACTGACACCTAGCAATGAGGCTCAACGACGCGCATTTGTGAGGTCCATACC
>JBEVKW010000037.1:0-11932 GCA_040509495.1 Chitinophagaceae bacterium
CGCGAGTGCGCAATTGCATAGATGTTTGCTTTGCCGGTTCAGGTTTCCGTTTTTGAACGTTAAGAGGCTGCGGTATTAATTCTTTTTTGTGCTTAGCCAGTATAGCACTTTCATTTAAGCCATTCCACATAGCTTGCTCAAACTCTTTCCGCTCTGCTTTAGTAAGCACCGTTTTAGCAGAAGCGTTTATAAGCTTGTATATTGTCGCATGCTCTATATCAACACGCTCGCATTTTTTTTGTGCAACTAAACTGTTTAAGTATAAATACTTATCACTATCCATCAATGTAGTATAATACTTATTTCCTTTCAGGTTGTTGGAACAATCCCAAACTTTCCCAATTACACTTTGCTCATTCTGAATATTCTTGCAAATTTCCTTGATTAAATACCCTGCAAGGCGCGTCGTATCTTCAGGCTTACGTATTTGTATAGATGGCGGGTTATCCCGCAGCTTTGGATATGCACGATTGAAATTTTCTAAATATCCCGCCTCTTTTTGCAGGCTGTTCCACTTCGCTTGCAATTCGTCTTTGTGTACCCACTTATCCCAAGTTATATGATAGTGTAATTGCTTAACGACCTCTTTCCCCTCTTTAACACGCTTTTTGTTATACTTAGCCCTATCCTGCAATTCTGCTTTCCAAACATACATTTGTATTCCCCACTTGCGCCGGGCATGCAATAAAAACGGCTCAAGCAATTTTTCATGCGCTTCTTTCCCGCTGATCTGCCTTTCCGTTTCTGATATGGTCAAAGTCAAGAAACCCAACGTAAACCATTCATGATATTTACCGACTGGGTTATAAATGAACTGCGGGCGCGCCCGCATAACTAAATGTTCGATTGACGAGGTTAACCGCTTCTTTGCTCCTGGGCGAAGCATACCCGAATATGTAACATGCTCCCGCATGTTTTCATAAAGGCGGTTTTGCATTAAGCGGCTGGATTTATACACACTTTCGGGACGCGTATACTGTATGAGAGAGTTTGAACGGACTTGCAGGTATGGTATTGCGTGATACATTTCAGGGTACGAATACCCAATTATAAGACGCTATACACATTCGTTCCAAACAAATGTTAATAAGTTGATAAGTTGTTTAAAATTCCGCTTGCCCCGTACACCACATAATTAGCCCATTTAAGCCTACTTTGCACGCTGTCGAGCAATGGACACTTTATGATAAACCAATATTATAGCGTGCGGGATATGAAGCCCTGCCGGGCTGATTAGCGTTGTGGCCAGGGGGTAAAAAAGGCATGATGGCAGACTAAAGCAGGCGACGCAGCTCGGTACCTGGTCAAAGGTTGTTTTACGCCATTTGCGGCATCCCGTCGATTAAAACGGATTTAAAACAGAAAACCCGGTATAGTGTCCTATACCGGGTTTAGCTGTATGTGCTGCTTTGAGCCTGCCGGGCGGGTATTCCTTCGAGTAATTCGTACCCCTACGCGTTACCTAACATCTTCCCCGCCCTTATACAAATATACAAACACTATGCCGGAATACCATAATATTTAGCAAAAAAATTTACAATTTTACGTCCACTTTCAAAGCAATTATTTCAAAATATGGACGCAAAAAACAACCTCAAAAGGCATACGTGTATTGCCTGTAAAAGTAAGAAAACAGCCAATAAGATGGTACAAACACGTTCGCATTGGACGTGCCTGGTCTGCCTGAGCTCTCCGGCGCTTTCGCCCGGAGAACCCGCAGCTCACGCCCCGCGCGTTTTAAACCTTTACGCCGGTATGGGCGGCAATAGAAAGTATTGGCATGGGTGCCGGGTAACTGCGGTAGAAAACCATCCAAAGATTGCCGCTGCTTATAAAGAAATGTACCCCGCAGATCACGTTATTATCGGCGATGCGCACCAATACCTTTTAGAGAACCTCGACAAATTTGACATAGTATGGGCATCCCCGCCCTGCCAATCGCATTCCAGATTGAACTACACCTATGAAAAAAAGAGGTACCCCGACCTTAAATTATGGCAGGAAATAATTTTGCTACAACAATTCGGGCGCAAAATTAAATGGGTTATAGAGAATGTTAATCCGTATTATGAGCCTTTTATACAGCCTACTAAAAGACTTGGGCGGCATTTGTTTTGGTCAAACTGTGAGATAGGAAACCACGTCGCGCCACATTTGCCGGCCATGTTTAATAAGCAGGGCAAAGCAGATAAGGAAAGAATTATGGAGTGGCTCGGTATCTATTATGAGAAAAATATATACCTGGGCGCAAAGGACTACACCCAGGTTTTTAGAAATTGTGTACACCCCGATTTAGGGCGGGATATATTCCAGGATCTTTTAAAATCTTCGGTACCTGGTCAAGGCTAAAAAATTACGGCCTCGAGCAACGCGCCGGCGGAGTAATTAGCCGAACCTGTTAACTCTGCCGTAACCTGTACCGGGCCGGTACTCTTAACCTGTATAAGTTGGGTAAAATTCCCTGTGGGTATATCCAACACCTGCGAAACATCATCAGGATCAAGCCACACTATATGCAGGTTAACCGTGCCAACCCCGCTGTTAATGATAACAAACGCGCTAAGCCTAAAAAATTGAATATACCCCAGCGGATTCGTATTTAGGTATGTATAATCAATTAAGACCTGATTAGCACTAATATTAGTAGCCATTTCCCCGGCAACCCGTGGATTAACCCTGTTAACCTGCGCAAGGCTTAAGGGCTTTGCATTGGCAGAGTAATCCTGATAATTAAGAAGCCCGACATTACCAATACCATCCTCTACCTTCATACCGTTGGTATCAGTTATTGTTATTTGGCTTATAGCCCCATCGGAATTACGCCTTAACTGAAAGATTACCCCAAACCCTCCTATACCGTTAACACCTACCCTTGAAGCGTATGCAGTACCCGGAAACCCCGCACCCATAACCATAAACCCGGACATAAGCTGAAGAAAACTTATCAAAGATAATCCTGGATCATATAGCGTTACCATCAGCTGATTATTTCCCATTATAGAAGTATCTTCTGTTAAAGTACCCCCCAAACGGACATCGGTACCAACAACAGTAAGGCCATTACTCGCCGTTTCAAGTGATGGTGTAGGCGGTGGTATATCAGGCGGGCCAGGGTTAAAATAAATCATAGTTCTTGATAATTACGCTTAATTATAACAAGCTTTGGCACTCCTGTATTAGCAAAAACACAGTTGTAATCAGTTACATCTAATTCATTAAGGTTAGAGCCAACCCCAAAGGATTGCTCCGGCGTTAACTCTAAAGTGTTATTGATCTTAACGTTTGCAGTGCCCTTATTAATAAAAAAAATTTCGGCGCAATTTGAATCTATATTGCCCGACACCTGTACCGTTTGAAAGCTTGTAGTAAACCGCCTGCGCTCCTGCGCCACCGAACTTACCGGGTTATCCTCAACCCTGAAACTTGCCCTATCTCCGTAACCCATTTATTGACTATTTACGGGTAAATTATTTACTTGTTTAATTAACGCCGATAGCTCACTATCACTCAACCCGTTCCATGGAAAAAAACTCGAGCCATCTTTTAAATAGGCAAGCAAGTCCACTTGATAGTTAGCCCATAGATACCCGGCAATCATTGCTACCTCTACCTGATCCGCTAAACGCCCAAAAAGATAAAAGACAAGATCAGCACTATCCCCCATTAGCCCAAACGCATAATATATTTGTTCAGCCGTAAGCACTAAATCAGGCAATGTATTGGGAGGGCCTTCCCAATCGGTAGACATACCATTGTCATAATTCCATTTCCAACCGGCCCAATATTCATCCGGGTTGGTAATTTTTTGCGCTGTTAGGTATTGCAGGTAGGGGATAAACTCCCGGCTAAAAGGGCTTTCATCCAGTGGCGTATCAAGCTGTTCGCGTACCGTGTCCCGGTCGTCATCATTTCCTCCAAAGAAGTTAAGCAGAGGCTTAACAACAAATATTCCGATTGCAACGGCACCAATAACCTTAACAATTGCCTCTTGCGAGATATCCTCTTTTTTGCCCATGGCTACGAATAATAAGACATGCCATAATCAAAACCATTATCAAGGTCTCCCCCATATTTAATGTTTTTGATTAGCTGCATATCGTCGGTGTAATCGGTTGTTTTAGCACTCCCGCCCCAAATCTCATCAAACAAGTCCTTAACCGCCGGGACTACTGCCACAATAGTATCGGCAACCGTATTGCTTTGCGGCGTATTTGTTACAGGCGTAGGCGTATAAACAACACCTGTATTAACAGCCGGGATAGTGGGGGTTGTAGCCTTTGGCTTTGCGCTACCCTTTAAAAAATAATAGCCTACCCCTAAGACGGCCAGGCCCAATAAAAGATCCTCTGTTTTCATCTCTGCCATTGCTATAAACTCCTTAATTGCTGTAACAGCATTTTAAAAATTTCGGGTTTCTGTTCGGCAACGTCTGCAAGCTTTTTCAAATCTGCTTCAAGGTCGCAATGATGCGAGAGCCTTTCTAAGCTATCATTTATAGATTCTAAAGCCTCTTGTTCATTTTGCGGGCCTGTTACGGGTGCCGCTGGTGCCTCTGCTGTTGCCATTGGTGTATCATTAATGCCCGATATATGGGCGGTTGTTTGCGTATTTGGAGTACCACCCAAAAGCCCGGCAATTACGGGAGATGATAGAATCTGTGGTATTAATTGCTGTACTATTGGCAAAGATAAAACCTCGCCTATTGTTTGAATGAGCGTTTTAGGCTCCGGCTCCGGCTCTGTATCCTCCGGGGATTCCAAAGCCATCAACCGCGAATTAATTGTATCAAAATTTTGCTGTAAAGAATCCTTTAAAGACCCAACGCCTTTTAAAGCTTCCCATACAGGATATGGCAAGTAACCGCCAGCACTTCCGCTTTGTGCGGGTGCACCATCAACCCCACTAACAACACCAGGCGTATCAAAACCCACCGCCCTTATTGTCATTGTACCAATGTCCGGGGTTTTACTTGTAATGTAACCGCTATCAAATTTTGCATAAAACTTAATGGCAAAAATTTGTGAGTTCCCCGAATCGCTCCAGCTTTGCAAAAGGTCATACAGGCGTTTACGGCCGGCATCAAAGTCCTCACTTGAATACTGGAAAATCATATCCTTACCGCTCCATACTGAATAATATGGGGCATCAGCATAAAAGGAGTCAATAGCACTTATAACGCTATCAACTCCCGTAAACATTGGTTTATTTAACGCCATCAGTCATTGGGGAAATTCGGGTTATCAATATACCCGACGTTAAACAAAAACGATTCCTGATCTTCATTACCTATGGCCTGGCCAAGGATTACGCTGCTTTTTTCCCAAATGATGGTGCGAGGCTCCATTTCGTATTTATGCCTACTAAAGGTATCAACTTCGCCCCCGGTGGTAGATTCTACATTGTGTAAACATATCAAAGGGATACGCTTATTATGCGTACCCACTTTTGACACGTTAATATCGGTTTTATTTTCCTCTAAAGTGAGAAACGCACTTTTTATAGTAGCTATTGAAACCGGGGTGTTTTGCTGCGGAGTTTTAAGTATATCGTTAGAAGAAAACACTTCTAACGACGTAATCAGCTTATTCCGCAAAAACGGCTGATTATTAAAATCGAACGTTGTTTGCTGGTTGCCAGTCCCGGTAACACCGGGGACAATCAACTCTACCGTCATTGAATAAACTATAGGTTTCACGCCGTTTGGATTTAAAGAAATTAAAAAATAGATCGAGCACCGCAAAATTATGCGGTACTGCAGCCTGTTAACTAACTACGGTAACGTTTTGCGCTAAGATACCACGCGCGATAATTACCGCGTAAACATTGGCATCCAAAGCGGAAATATTCCCTGGCAATTCAATAACAACCTGTGTATCCTTTTGCCCTATAAAGGTCAAATTCGGCTGTATCACGGTAAACGCGCTTAATTCCCCGTCCCCGTAAAATTCATCTACCGGGCTGTTTGTGGCACCTGTTAACTGTGTCTCCGGTACAATCTGAAACCTCTGCAAATCCATACCGGGAATTAACACATCATTATTAACGGTTACACGTAACTGGCCATTGTAAAACGACTGTAAGGCCGCGGAACCTGTAGGGTAAGTTACCGGGTTAGGGAATGTGTTTAAAAGCAAGTTAGTTGCCGAAGAACTTGAAGCTTTGGTAATAAACACCGCCAGTTCAGAGCAAAACAATGCGTCCTGCAACTTTAAACGCTTTTCTGTAGCACGTTGTGCCTGCCCGTTATTGCTTGCATTCGTAAGCACCGGGAAATTAAACAGGGTTGAGGTTGTAGTTAATGGCTGTTCAAAACGCAAAAAAGACTGAGCCAAAATAGCCCGGTCAATACTCTCCTGCGTACAACCGCCCTCAATCAGCCCCTTTTTAGCGGTCATGTATATTAACCGGCTATCAGCTTGATCTTTCATTGTGAATTTTGAATTAGAGTTAAGAAATTATAAAATACGGCTATACAGCCAAATGTTAAAAATTAAACTAAGCCTGCAATGTTGTTCTTAGATTTCGGGGCATACTTAGCAGGCACCCCGTTAATAGCGCGGATATTATTTGGGCCGCCATTTATAGCCCTGATATTATTAGGACCGCCACCAATACGGTAACGCATAGTTGCGCCCGGAGAGCCTATCCCGCTGATACCGCTAACCACGCCAGTATTAACCGCAAGAACCTGGCCGCCAAAAGCGATCATACCCGCGCCAACATCTTTAGCCCATTTAGCTTTTACAACATTCGGCAATATCACGCCGGCCGCAACTTGCCCGGCACCTATAAGCACATGCTTTGTATTTGGCCATTGTTTTAAAACAATGTTAGAACCAACGCGGGCCAACACAGCCCCGCCGGTTAACGCTAATGCAGTAACCGCAACATCCTGTAAATTGATGTTGCCAATACCCGACATTTTACTTTTTGATTTTTTACGGGCTGCTGGTTTCTTACCTACACTCCCTGCTTTCTTTTTCGGCCTTACCATTTATGATTGTTTTTAAAATTAAACATTTGTTTCCTGTTCAGGTTCGGGATCACCATCCCTGGCATCAGGCGGCGTACTTTTATCAGTAACCATTTTAAAACCTGATTTAACCAAGTACCCATCTACCTGTTTTATAGGCTCGCCATCTATGCCCATAAAACATAGATCACCCTTTTTTGCCTGAAAATGATGGGCGCTATAGTCCTGCCTATAACGCCACAATACTCCGGTAGTGAGCGAACCGCCAACCAATAAAAACAATACTGTTGACGTTTCAATCAAAGGGTTTTGAGGGTAAAAACGAGGCAATTTAAAACCCTCTTTAGAAGTGTCTACAAAGACTCCTGAAAAAACTTTTTTCATATATGATGATTAACTAAAAACTACGCTTAACGGCATTTAGCTTTTTATGCTCTGCATTGATAGCAAGCCTATAAAGTTCTTTAGCCTCTCCCCTTGCAGCCTTGTATTTCTTTTCAAGGCGGTCAATAGATTTTAAAATTTTCTCTCCGCTTACCACGCCTGATATTTTACCAACGCCTTTACGGATAGGCGATGTTGATTTAACAACCGAACCTACAGCTTTCTTTTTAGCGGGCGCGCCAGATACTTTTTTAACCACTACTTTTTTTACACCCGAAACCTTTGGCTTTGCCTTTTTAACGGCCCCTAATTTACCTGCCCGGTATTCCTTAGAAGCATCTTTTACAAGAGTGATCCATTTAGCATTGGGCTTATCCTTTTGCAATTGCTTTGCCCGTTTCGTTATTTTCTGTATCGCGGTAGCCATTAGATTATTTGTGTTAAAACGTCCTGTACTTTATCACTTGCAGCCATAGCCTCAAACTGTTGCTGCGAATCGCCATTTTCAATAAAGATATTCAGCACCTCTATTGCAACTCCGCTACCCTCGATTAACATTGCCTGTTCCTCTGCTGATAAATCCGCAGCCGTTTCAGTACCTAATATCGCAGGAATAACTGATGTTACAACTTTTAAAAGCTTGCCAAAGAACCCCCCACCTGAAGACTTTACAGGCGTTGGCGGCGGCACATAAGCCGTGCCATCGGTAGGGCTAATAGGCAAAAACGTAAGCTTTTGAGAAACCCCGTATTGTTTCCAGTGGCTACGTGCGCGGTCAAGGATATCCGGGAAATTATTCCACGTTGGCAACGCCTGCCGTAACGTTAAATAATTATTCATGTATTGTTGGGCCTCTGCATCAGTAAGGCGGTAATTAGGATTACCAACGTCCGGGCGTAAACGAAGCATAGCCGGGTAAATTTTAGTAAGGTAGTTAACACCGCCACCGCCATCATAAGGTACAGAGGTGATAATCTGCTGGTCTGTTAAGCCTGTTGTATTGCCCGGATTAACCGGGGTTGTGGTGCCTGGGCTTATAATAGATGTGCCGCTATTGCCCTTTAAAAGAAACAAAGCAGCACCGCCAGCTAAAACGAGGTATATAGGCTTAATTTCCATTTGTGGATTTAAGTATTAAAAGTAGTTGGTTAAAATCGAAACCCTGTGCATTAAAGTATTCGCGTACTTTACCGTTTAAGATATCAGGCGCATTATTCAACATATCACGCAAACCGTAACAGTTCCAGTTTACCATTGCTAAAAAAGATTGCTCTGCTGCAACCTTATCAACTGTGATATCCAAAGGGTAACCTTTGTAATCCTCTACGCCTGAAATTCTATATAGTGCCATGGGTATCCAGTCCTCAAAAAATTTTGGTTGTTTATGTTCGTTGAACCGATCTAAAACAGGATCAATCCAAATTTCTTCATCGTAATAAAACACTACCACAAACACATGTGCCGGGGTTGCATCATTTGAATATGATGCAAACCTAAAGCACCAATCCCATACACCATTACCGGGCCTGTTTTCCTTTATGGCATCTAAAACCCCGGCGATGAACAAAGAATAGTGTTTACAATCTATCCTTTGTTCATCCTGCAATATACCGGCCGGGCTTTTGGTTGTTTGCTCCTTACCCGGCTCTACTGTATATTCTAAATTCAGCTTGCACCAGTCCCAAAGCTTTTGGCAGGTTTTGCGTATATCCCCGGTATCAAATACCTGATAGATCATCGCGTAATCATCAGCAAAGATACCATGGGCGTTATGTATTTCGTCCATTATATCATCCGTGCCCTGCCTCTGCTTTATAACCTCAACATTGTTTTGGTATACGGGCAACATTGCAAGCAATGCAGACTTACTAATCATATACCAAACGATAAAACTTTATCAACCCGGAACGGAACAACTAAGCCGTTTAAGTTGGCGTTACCCTGTACAGAAAAATCAATATCATTAGCCTTTTGCGCTATGATATCAGCAATGATAGAGGGGATAGTCAAAACGCTTGATTCCGCTATAACTTCTACATTAACCTCACCCCTTGCAGGTACGGTAACGGGCGTAAAACTTTTAAGGTTAGCAAACACCTGGCCGCGGCAATACAGCGTTCCAGTCATTGCATTAACAGTAACACCAACATTAGACACGTTACGCATACTAAAAGTAACCACGTATTTTGTAAGGCTATCAAACCTCACCCCTTGAAAAACAATTTCTATGGTTTGTCCGGCAATACCCAAATTAGTGGTATACCAAAGGAAGTAACCACCCAAACCAACCAAAGCAACTGTACCTAAATTCATATTAAAAGAGGTTAAAATAATAGTTCAATGCCGAACTGTAATTGTCCAAAGAATCTGTATAGTACCCGTTAGCCTTTAACCGTTGTGCATAATCGGATGGCGATACCGCATCCAATGGCGGCCGCGTACCCCTGCTTAAAATAGATTCCCATGCATCCACAAAATCAGACACGCTGTAATATGTTGCAATGGTACCGCCCGGGCTGATCCCCGCAAAGTTGTGCTTTACCTCTACAGCATTACGGTTATAATTGTTATCCGTCAATATGCCCGTTTCGTGCATAGCTTGCGAGAGCATCAGTTTTATTTGCAGATCACTAAAGCCACGGCTTTTTAATTCATTAGCCAAATCTTTCAAAGGCCCTATCCGGTCGCTACCGTAATCATCCAACGCCGAAAGGTCAAAACTGCCGCCTGTGCTACCGCTTGCCGATTTTACAACAAGGATAACGATCGCGCCAGTAATCAGTAAAAGGGTTGTAGATTTCACCCTATAAAGCTATGAACTAATAATTTAAAATTCAAAATAAAATTAATGGCACAAAAAAGCCCGCGTTAGCGGGCGATTTTTTTTTTCAAGCAAGTAGCTTTTGCATTTCGTCAAGGTACCGTAATAACTTCCCCTGTGTGATTAAGATACATGCCTGTGTAAAGGAACTGCCAAGTATGATATTAAACATCTTATGAACGGTGTAAGTATCTGTACTAAGCTTTTTATTAGGGACTTTAAACACCGCTACCCACCCCCTCAACCAATAATATTTTATAGAAACTATTTCAATATTACTCCCCCATCCGTTTGCTATCAAGTGATCCGATAATAGTTTAGCCTTTTGCTTTCGTGTCATAACCAACCCTCCACAGGGATCAAACCAAATCCCCTATCTAATTCCACGGCCGCAACATCATTCCAATAAGCCTCCATATCCCGCGCCCAATTTTTTGGGCCGTTAGACATTTGATCATCAATATCGTTATCAATAGCACTATCTATCATAACATTTTTTTGGTGTTCAGTCATTTCTGTTTTTTTTGTTGGTTTAACTTTCTTTGAAAAATATTTTCCCCTTTGGCTGACTCAAAATGGAAAATCTTCGTCACCTCCCGGGGCGGGTGTTCCAGTAACCGCAGGCGCTGGGTTTTGATCTGCAACTTTAGAATAATCTTTGTACAGGGCTGCAAAGTCTTCAGGTGTTACGGGTACCTGAACCTTTGCCTTTGTAGGCTTAAAATTGCCTAAATAAAAACGCCCCTCTTTGTTGTCATCAGGCGAATCTTTACGCGGAGACATTTGCAAAGCATGTGTTTGCCCGTACTGATCCGCTGCATCATTTTCCCATAATGTCAGGTTTAAGAAGATACGCCCCCCCTCAACCTTTACAAAGGCAGAATGTCCCGTAGACATAGCCTGTAGTAGTTTACCTACCTCGATAGAACCGAAATAGCTTTTTGCCATAATTGATAAATTTTAATATAAGTGATTAATTAATTATTCGTTGATGCTTTAATATCTAAAAGCCTTTGCAACTCAACACCATCCCGGTCATACGCTCTCGCAATATCAATAGCACAATCCAACGATTTTTCAAACATTGGATGCTGTTTATCAATAAGCCATATGCCATCGGTTAGCATGTTGAGTAAAACAAAATCTGCATGAAAGGAGCAAATCATTGGATGCTCTCCCTTTAAGTCTCTTTTGGTAAATACTTTCATGCTTTAAAACCTAAATTGTTCTTATCGGAAAAACCCAAATTATACCCGGCATTCATTGCCTGAACGGCTATATCTTTAATGTTGGGATCAGTTAATTCACTATCATAGGTAGCTAAGTCTATAATTACCCAGTTTATAATTTTATGCTGCAATAGCTTGCCGCTGTAAAATTCGGAATATCCCCATTGATAGCCGATGGTGTACAGTGTACCAATCCTTAACCAGTCTGCGGGATGCTTGCGCTTATAAGTTACTTTGTTTGCAAATTTAACCGCGGCTGCGGTTAAATCCTCTGTGGTGAGTTTTTCGCCCATTTATTGATGAATTAAAGTTAATTTTATTAATTGATAAATTATTATATGTAGATTCGCTATAGCGAATCGGGACAATGCAATTCTATGCATTAATTAATTAATAAACAAGTCGTTTCGCCATTTATTTAACCTTTCCTGAAATAATAATTCTGCCGCCCTATCTGCTTCCGGGTCCGGCTTTGGCTTTGGTTTCCTAATAAGGTGTTTTTTCTCTTTATCAATAACGCGAGTG
>JBEVKW010000038.1:0-3975 GCA_040509495.1 Chitinophagaceae bacterium
TTATAACCATGAATAAAGACATTAAGTTTATTTTCTTTTTTTTATGTGTTTATAATTTGCTTTATTTTCAATTTTTTTGGTAAACCACGACTGTTGCGTTGTATGATTATAAACGTGGATTGTACATTTATCACCTTACAGATGCCGGGGGAAAAATAGTCGAATCCGGCAAATTCCAGGTAACACAATAACGTTATACGTTCAATAGAAAACCGCCTCTGAAGGGCGGTTTTTCATTTATGCTTTATCCCGGTATACGGTACTGCGGGAAGGCAGAGAAATGGTTAACGCAAAGAAGATAGCGTAGCGATGCTATAGGAGTGCAGTAATAAGTTAGTACACTGCTGGTATACAATCCGCAGTATTTCCCATAACGCGGTGCGTTTCCTGTACATAAAAAAACAGCTCCTGGTACGTGAAGCACACACCAGGAGCTGAAGTGCTTTATAGTGGGCTTACATCACCTGGACAATAAGGAATTTCAGATACTGTGTATTATCCATACCCCAGATGATCGGGTGATCGGACGACTGTGCTTTGAAAGTCACCTGCCTGATCTTCCGGCGTGCATCCTTTGCCGCCATGTCGATGATCTGAAGGAATAATTCAGGATTAACAAGGTTGGTACAGGAAGACGTTACCAGGAATCCTCCTGGTTTTATCAGTTTCATTCCGCGAAGGTTGATCTCTTTGTAACCGGTAATGGCTTTCTGAATGGTTTCGCGGCTTTTGGTAAATGCCGGAGGATCGAGCATGACCACATCATATTGCCTATCCTCTTTTCCCCATTGTTTTAATACGTCGAAAGCATTAGCCGTTTCAAAACGGACGATGTTTTCCAAACCGTTCAATGCCGCGTTGCGGTTCGCCTGTGTTACTGCATTTTCGGAGATATCCAATCCCAGTACAGACCTGGCGCCATAATGCGCTGCGTGTATTTCAAAAGTACCGGTATAGGTGAAGGCACCCAGCACATCGGCGCCTTTAACAATATGACGGATGGCACGACGGTTATCCTGCTGATCGAGGAAATACCCGGTCTTCTGCCCGTTCTCGATATCAACATGGAATTTCAGTCCATTCTCCTGAATGATGATCTTCGGGTCAAATGGTTCAGACAGAAATCCCTTTTGCTGTGTGAGTCCCTCCAGTTCACGCACGGGTACATCGTTTCTTTCATAGATACCCTTCGGCTTGAAAATGGTGTTCAATGCATCCACAATGGCGGGTTTCCATTTGTCGATACCCAGCGCGATGGTCTGGATCACCAGATAGTCATTGAATTTGTCAATAATACATTGAGGCAGGCCGTCAGCTTCTCCAAACACCAGGCGACAGTTTTCGGTGTAGCCTATCTTCTGCCGGTAATCCCAGCATTCCCGGATCCGGCGGAGAAAGAATTCAGCATTGATCTCTTCATTTTTTTGCCGGGTGAGCAGTCGGACCAGGATCTGCGACTTTGGGTTTATATACCCTTTGCCAACAAATTTTTTATCATGTGTAAACACTTCAACTGTATCACCACCTTCAAAATCTCCTTCTGTTTTTTCCACTTCATTGGCGAATATCCATGGGTGTCCATTCGCGATACGGGGTGCGATCTTCCGTTTTAGAAATACTTTGTGCATAAGCGTGCAAAGATAAGGGATCGCAGGCCGATGGCCGAGGGCAGATGGCCGACGACCGATGGCTGATGGCTGATGGCCGATGACCGATGGCTGATGGCCGATGGGCGGGATGCAAATACCTATTATCCGAAATTACCTGTACCCGTTAGCAGCAATCGCTTCAATCTAAATGCGGCACTCGGCCAACGGCCATCGGTCATCGGCCAACGGTCAACGGCCAACGGCCAACGGTCAACGGCCAACGGTCAACGGTCTTCCCTAAACGAACGACACTGGAACAAAATAACAGGCTCTGCCTCCCCAAACAGTCAATTTGTCCCAATCCTCCCCTTGGCAATATTCTTGACTAGCTTACCTTTGCAAACAATTTGTAAAAAATGGCAGAAAAAGACGTACAAGATCAAGTGAATCAAACTCCGGATGAGAATAGCGGGGTGGATATCAATACCGATGAGAATCAGGCAACTGGCGAGTCGGAACTCGAAAAGCTGAAGGCTGAACTGGATGCCAGCAAAGACAAATATCTCCGTCTGGTGGCTGAATTCGATAACTTCCGCCGCAGAAGTGCGAAAGAAAGGATTGAAACCATTCAGACAGCAGGCCGCGAAGTGATCAAAGACATGCTGGACGTGCTCGATGATTCAGACCGCGCGCAAAAGCAACTGGATAAATCTGACGATAAACAAGTGCAGGAAGGGGTAACACTGGTGTTCAACAAACTTCGTAATGCTTTGCATTCGAAAGGTCTGAAACCGATGGAAACGATCGGTAAGGCCTTTGATGCAGACCTACATGAAGCGATCACGGAAATACCTGCGCCTACAGAAGAATTGAAAGGAAAAGTGGTAGACGAAGTAGTGAAAGGTTACTATCTGAATGACAAGATCATTCGCCATGCAAAAGTTGTTGTAGGCAAATAAAAGACCGCCATCATTCATGCATTTTTGCATGTTCTATTTTACAAGATCATAATGAGCAAAAGAGACTATTACGAAGTACTGGGTGTATCAAAATCTGCATCTGCAGATGAGATCAAGAAAGCCTATCGCAAGGTAGCGATGCAATTTCACCCTGACCGCAATCCGGGCGACAAAGCCGCGGAAGAGAAGTTCAAGGAAGCAGCGGAAGCCTACGAGGTATTAAGTGATTCTGACAAGAAAGCGCAGTATGACCGGTTTGGTCATGCCGGCGTTGGTGGTGCGGGAGGCCGCGGCTTCAATGGTGGCAATATGAATATGGATGATATCTTCAGCCAGTTTGGAGATATTTTCGGTGATGATGTATTTGGCAGTTTCTTTGGAGGTGGTCAGCGACGCGGTGGCGGTCAGCGTCCCCGTGGCGTTCGCGGAAGTAATCTTCGTGTCAAACTGAAGCTCACCTACGAGGAGATCGCAAAAGGCGTTACCAAGAACATCAAGGTAAAGAAATATGTTTCCTGCAACGTTTGCAGCGGAAGTGGAGCAAAAGATAAAGGCAGCGTACAAAGCTGTCAGACCTGCGGCGGAAGCGGCCAGGTGAGGAAAGTACAAAACACCTTCCTCGGCCAGATGCAGACCGTAAGTACCTGCCCGACCTGTAACGGAGAAGGCAGCACGATCACGGCTAAATGTGGCAACTGTAAAGGGGAAGGCCGCGTATTCGCAGAAGAAACAGTCAGCATTGACATTCCCGCAGGCGTGGCAGAAGGCATGCAGCTAAGCGTCAGTGGCAGAGGAAATGCAGGTGAAAGAGGTGGAATGAATGGCGACCTGATCGTGGTGATCGAAGAAGAACAACATAAGGAATTGCAACGCCAGGACCTGAACGTGGCATTTGACCTGCACATCTCCTTCCCGGACGCAGCATTCGGCACGCAGATAGAAGTACCCACAATCGACGGGAGAGCCAAGATCAAGATCCCCCCGGGTACACAGAGCGGAAAAGTATTCCGACTGAAAGGAAAAGGATTTCCGGCAGTGAACTCTTACGAGAAGGGCGATCAGCTCATACATGTGAATGTGTGGACGCCACAGACCATGACAGCAGAAGAGAAATCAATGCTGGAGAAATTATCACAATCAGAAAATTTCAAGCCGCAGCCAGATAAAAATGAGAAGAGCTTCTTTGATAAAGTGAGGGAGATATTTTCATAAAGCGTTTGGGGGAAAGGCCGCAGTTGTTTACTGCGGCCTTTTTTTATTGTTATGGTTTTTTTGCCGGGCGGGCAAGAGCGCTGTTTTTTTCCGGGGGTTTGCGTTGGAGACTCTGTTTACTTTTTGCCGGGCGGGCAAGGCGCTTTTTTTTTCGACGAAGGGTCGAAGTCTCTGTTTACTTTTTTTGCCTTGATGCAAAAAAAGTAACAAAAAAA
>JBEVKW010000039.1:0-22398 GCA_040509495.1 Chitinophagaceae bacterium
GAATATAGATCCCTGTATCATTAACGATGATCGACGCCCCGGTTGGGCTTTTCAACATGATGCCACCGGTTGGGCCGGGCAGATCGCTGATGACGATCGTATTTTGAAGACTTGTTTGCAGAACGATATTGGGCGATGCAGGTACACCTAGCAGTGCCAGTGCCGGCACCTCCGCGGCAGAGCCCCAGAACCCGCCGCACCAGATCGGGAAATCCGGATCACCTCCCTCGAATTCAACCCACACACCAGACCCGATCATCGGCACCACATATACGCCGGTTTGAATGCCTGCCATCGGTACGCAGGGCATCGCCCAGCTGGATGTGCCAAGCCCCAGCACATCGGGCACCTGTATCAGTAAACGTGCTTTCTGAAGAGGATCGATATTATTTAATACAACTCCTCGGTGTTTGCCATAATATTTATCTGCCATAGATTATACGGGAACTTTCGGTATGGTTGACATTAATCCGTTTCTTGTTAATGCAAAATCCTGCTTGTACTCTCCTCTCTGAATTTTATGCGTGACTGATTTCACATAGTACAAACCATCAAACGGCTCTCCTGCTCCGCGGACACTGACAAGCGATCTTGCCTTCAGGATGCCTCCGTATCGTACAACATCCAGGCTGCCCGTTCCGCTTACAACCTCTGATGTTTTTGCCGCTTCTGCCAGTCCTAATGCGATTGCGCGTACAGGTTTGAGATTTGCCGTATTATCCATCATTTTCACATTGGACGGAATAGCCGGCACCAGCCCCAGGGGCGGATTGAGCGGTGAGATATCAGGAATGGGGATCGGGATCGGCACTTTCGTCTCTTCATTCTGGATGAAGACGATGGGCAACACTCTTTTCGAACCATCGAAGCTAAAACTGAGCGACTCAACATTTGTAAGCGCATCCATGTTGACGTTAAGCGGAGATTGCGGAATACCTACCTTGATCTCTGGCCCCCAGTAGGCGATATTCATTCCGGCAACAGGTCCGGGATCTATGTAAAATACATAACCAACATCGGTTGCCAGTTTAGTGATGTATTCAAAATCCTTTCCTTCCTGTACCGGAATACTTTCTGTAATGATCGGTACTTCAAAAAAAACACTGGGAATGACCATGGGTATTATTCCAAACATCGCATACCGCGCAACGATCAGCGCAACTCTTGCTTCGGCGGGCATACAGGGATAAGGAAACCCGGTGAGATCAACAAGGTTCATCACACCGGTGAGATCTGTACCATTGATGGTAAGATTGGTTTGTCCCGTTTGCGCATCAGCGCTGATCTGCTGTTCTGAGATCGTTCCGTCCATCAGCACAGTAGTGCTTCCTTTGATGGTGGCCAGGATAATGACCCTGATCACCGGTCCGGCATTGGCCAGTAAAAGCAACAGGTTATTCAGCGGCGATCTGGAGCTGAAAGAAAAAGCCAGCGTAAACCCGCTGTGCCCCTCTGTAGTGATCTTCACTTCCACACTGGTCAGCGCATCGATGATCGCCCGCGGTACCGGAACGGCCACTGCAGGTCCGATCATCAATGATAAATTGATCTTGCCTTTTAAATTCAATGTTATTCAATTGAAGAATTCTTGCGAAAGGGTGTTCCGGTGGCTGATGGCTGATAGCTGGTGGCAGATAGCCATCGAACTACACAACACCTGTTACGGAATGCTCAGTTTTCCTCCCGGTGTTTCCGTAAGCTCTTCAGGAGCCATTGCATTATTGGCATCAGCGATCTGCCAGAACTGTTCCGGATCACCGATGTAAGAAGCAGTCAGGTTGTCCAGCCTGTTGCCTTCCCTGACGAGGTGCTCGGTCTTTGTAAGAATGTTCTCCGCAGCAGGAATGAATCTTCGTTTCAGATAGATGATCTTGTCACCGGACTGTTCATTCAACATCACGGCTGTGCCTACCCTGCTGTATCTGCTGGATGACGAAAGATTGTTTACCGGAAGATTGCCTCCCTGGAGAATGGACTGAAGGGCCTGTAACGGATCTGTCATGATGTAATATGATTATAGCGGTTATGTATGGTTGCTGCAATACTATGTTTCGCGATTGGTTGGATCAGATACCGGTCACCGTATCTCTGTTATACCCAGGGAGGTCAACAATCCAGGTTTGAACATCCCGGCCAGTTGTTCTTTTTGCTGCTGATAAGCCATATAAAGATGACCTCCTTTATGATCGAAGCCAAGATCATTGACCGTCAGCACCTGCATTCCCAGGCTCACTTTGGCGGTAATGGGATTAAGCATCGGATCGAATGCTTCTTCCGTAATTGAAAAGTTGGTAAGCTTGACCGGCATTACCCTGTTCTTGCTCCAGATAAACAAAATCAGGGGGCCTTCCGTTGGTAAGATCTCCAATACACCTGTTGCCGCGAGCGCGTTGTTTGCAATCAGTTCACTGGTTGTCGGGTACACCATTGACTCGAGCGTGGCAAGGATCGGAGCAATGCCATTATTTTTCACTTCCGGGTTCTGATCGGGGAATTCCAGCTGATCCGTTCCGTCGATCTCCGCTTCTACGGTATAGGTTTCCACTGGTGGCCCCTTTAATCTTAGCGCCTGCGATCTGTCTGCGCCATCACCAATAGCCTGCGGCTTTAGTGTTCTGGAGATCGAAGTGGGATTATACTGAAAGGAGATAATGCGGTCGATGGCCGATGTCACCGCGTTCAGTAATACGATACCGCCTTTCAATGTATTGGGTGAATTGGGGAATGTGGTCATAGCTTTATAGCAATGGTTGGATAAGGCTGATTATTTACGTTTCTTTATTTAGTCCTTTATAAACTGATCCTGCAATGTCGGCTCCGATAGAAGCAGCACCGGCTTCCCGTTCCGTAAGATGTATAGTGCCTGCAGATATCGTTGACGTGTAGGATAGATCCGGAACAGGTGTGTCCCCATTATTATTGATAAAATGTTCCCGCAGTTTTGCTGCAATGGTCTGTTGCAGCAATTGCCTGTCACGGATCGTTAAGTCCATTCCTTCTATCACCAGCCTGTCAATGATGATATTTATTTCAGTATGTTGATCGCGCTTATTCATGCCAGATAAAATCAGCTTCTTTGACGGGGCGTTCTATTTTCTGCAGTTCCGCTTTAGCTGCGGAAAGTAATATAGGCATAGTGATGGCCGAGCCATTCTCCGCGGCTTTGAATGCGGCATTGATGGCGATATTGTAATAGCTGCCTCCGGTAAGATTGAGTGATGCCAGCCGATCATAATCCAGGTAGGCGATGGGCACTTCAGCCGGAAACATTTTTTCAACGATGGCCTTCCGTTCCTGCATTCCCGGAAAGGGAAATTGGATGATCACCCTGAACCTGCGCATAAAGGCATCATCGATCGCGCTTTTCTTATTGGTTGCAAGGATGGCCAGTCCGCTGAATGATTCCATCCTTTGTAATAAATAGTTGACCTCAATGTTTGCGTAGCGGTCATGACTGTCTTTTACATCAGTCCGTTTACCAAACAGCGCGTCAGCTTCATCAAAAAAAAGAATGGCTCCTCCGTTCTCCGCTGCGTCAAACACGCGCTTCAGGTTCTTTTCCGTTTCACCGATGTATTTACTGATCACGCCAGACAGGTCGATCCGGTAAAGCTGCAGCTTCAATTCGTTGGCAAGCACTTCCGCTGCCATCGTTTTGCCGGTTCCGCTTTCGCCGACAAACAGGGCGTTAATGCCCAATCCCCTGTTCATCTTTTTGCGGAAGCCCCAGGTATCGTAGACACAACTCCTCATTCTTACCTGGTTGGCGATCTGTATCAATTGTTGCCGCGGGATCTCCGGAAGAACAATATCGTCCCAGCTGCTTTTCAATTCCAGTTTTTGGACCAGTAGATCGAGTTCAACACTGGATTGCTCTACACAATGCTGCCAAAGCAGTTTGTGCAGATCATCATCAGGCGAATGATCCTTCCTGATCTTTGCAGTAATTTCCGTGATCGTACTCACGTTGAAATTAAACTGGCCGGCCA
This sequence comes from Chitinophagaceae bacterium, assembly GCA_040509495.1. Taxonomy (GTDB): domain Bacteria; phylum Bacteroidota; class Bacteroidia; order Chitinophagales; family Chitinophagaceae; genus Terrimonas_A. The sequence continues at coordinate 3,990 of JBEVKW010000039.1, forward strand.
GTAGCGCAGCACTGCCATTGGCCGTTGCTCCAAGTTGATCATCCCAGGCTATCTTTTGCTCTTCCGGTGTCGGCTTTTTTATATCCATGACAAAAGAGCCGGGCAATAGTTCCGCCCGTACTTCCTGCGTGGCAACGAAAAACACTCGCTGACTTAATGATAAGAACCGCTGAAGAGGAAAGTTGTTGGTATGATGATGACCATCGCCTTTCGAAAACAATTCTGCTTTGCTGATATCGATAAACCCGGCGATAGAAAGCAGATGAGATTCTCGTTGCCACAGCCGGGCCAGCTCTTCCAGTTCCATTGATTGCTGCGATAAAGATTCCAGTGGCAGATTGATCAATTCAAACTTCCGGCCAAGCGCTACATGCTGTGCGACGAGTTGCTTACTGACCGGGTCGGCTCCTGTCAGCTGCACAATTCCGGAAGGCCGGCTCTCTGACTGGTTGAGGTTATGGCCGATCCTGTCTGCTATTTCCTTTTGTGATGCTGGCAGAGCTGCATCATTTCCTGTTACATCAAAAGGAGAGGAAAGTTTCGCAATGCGTTCATCCAGATAATTCAATCCCCTGATAAAATCAATGATCCTTTCATCGCCTTTGATCAACGAGCCGATCAGTGGTTGCCCATGCGTACGGCTCACTTCAATCAATCGCCAGTACCGCAAAGGCCGCTGGGCTGATAATGCGTCCCAGGCGGCGTCTCCGAACAGCGACATGGCAAGTGCGAATGTGGGAAATGGTTTGTTCAGATCATCCTGCGCTTTGGAACAAAGTGAAGGAATACGGGTATCCAATTCCATTGCCGCACAAAGGAATAAAATATGCTGCTCAAAATCTGACAATAAAAATCTTCGTTTGAGTATGGCCAGTGCCGGGCCAGGGCGGCTTTGCTCCAAGGCTGCAATCACCTCGGCGGCTTTCTCTGTTTCGGTTTCATTCCGCGTCATGTCGGCTGCATCGGATCCACTGGCATAGGATAATGCCTGCCTTACCATTTTCAATCTTAACCACTCAAGGTAAGCCGATAAATACCGTGCGTTCATGGCGCCCCAGTCTTCTGTCACATCATTCATGGTACGGTGATCTTTAATGCCGGGTCAAATACAGGCGGCGTGACGGTGTCGATGATCAATACGCTATCTGCTCCATCTACACGCAACCGGATATAATAATCACCCGGAGGCACATTTCTCATTTCAAAATTCAATGTACTGGTCGATACAGGATGATCTTTCGACATGAATTCACGATCGCCAAACAACAGCGCAACTTTTTGCTGCGGTTTTACTTCCGGCGTGAAACTGACCGCTGCTATAAAACCCTGTACTTCCAGAGGGGAAAGCGGAAGCAATGCTTTTGTATTGATAACAGGTAAAAGCATAAAACTGATATCATTCGATTGTTTGTCTGGCTTACCCGCCTGTTGTATGATCGCCCGGGCCGTATACAATCCCGGAGGCCAGTTCGCAGGTTCTGCATTCGGCATCAAAAATTTCACTGCACCCTCCTCAGGAGCACCAAGCGCAGGCCTGGTTATTTCGATCCCCGTTACCGGATGCCTGAAGAAAATACTGACGGCATCGCCTTTCAAATGATGGCCATTGATGACCAATTCATCACCGGGCTGCACACCTGTCTGCATACGCGGAAATACAATTGACTGAAGTGTTGGATACGGCGGAATAGTATAAGGCAGCAACGATACGCCGATGTCGCCAACACCTCTTGTAAGAACGGGCAGCGGCGTTCTCGATGAGCGTTTGCTTTCGATGAGTATCACAGAAACCTGGTATGCGACAGATAATTTATACTGCGTTTGAAAGCCTGACCACAACTTGGCCACTTCATCAAGTGAAATAGGTTGTGATGTTATCCTTACGCGTTCCGCCTGCTCATGCAAATGGCTGTCAGGAAATGCCGTTTCAATTTCCTCTTTACTGAAAACCGGGTGATCGTGCAAAATGCTCATCACCTTTCCCAACAGCAAATGACCAATTATTTCATTCTTATCCTGCCCGTAAGCAGTAATGATATAGTAAAGCGTTAAGCCCAATGGCGGCTTTGATGTTTCGCCATTCTTCACTCTTCCGGGAATTTCCCGGTTCCTCCACGCTGCGTTATTCTCTATATGATACAGGAAAATATTGACCTGGTTCTTGTCCTTGTTCGTATCGAAAGCCTCATCAAGGGAAACATTGGTGATCAGCACTTCGGCAGATGGCCGGGCTTCCGACGGAAATGTGCCGTTGACGGAAGAGTCCGAGAGATCTTTTACCTGCTCAAGTAAATTTCTCACCGTCATGGTCACCGCCGCAATAGATAGCTCGTTACTCATTTATGCATGCCATTTCTCTTGTTCAGAAATTCTTCCACGCCGGCGCCTGCCTGCTTTTTGGGCTTTTGCCTGTTCTCTGCCGGAGGTTGAAATACGCGCACCTCGATACGGCCGATATGAACATTGACAGTTTTGGTTGTTCCGCTTGCCTGCTGCTCCGGGAAAGGACTGTCCTGCATTTTCAACGTGCCGGCATCCAGCCGATGATGAGCAGCAGTATCATCCTGATGAACATCTTCCCGTAAATTTTCCGGCGGGAAGATCTCCGGATCACCGGAAAAGTCAACGAAGGCTTTTCGCTGTTGCCCTGCCACTGGCTGATCGCTGTTAACGGGATCCGTTGCAGTAGTGAACGCAACCTGGCTCCGCAGGATGTTGTTGGATCCGGTCTCCGGATCTGCAACGGGATCTTGCGCTGTATAAAGAAAGGAGGAGAATGATGATTCTTTGGTATCAGTGGAAGTTGTTGTAAGCATGTCCTGCTCAAACTTGTTAACTGAGTTTTCCGCTGGCGCTATCAGCTTATCTTCTGTGATGGAAGGATGCGGGATCGTTTCGGAGTGAATGTTCGTTTGACCGGCTGAAGCCGGCAGTGCCTCCTCTCGCATGGATCCATTTTTTTGATCTGTCTTTTTATCGCCGCCTTTTTCATGGAGCTCAAGAGAAGGTTCGCCGATATCATTGCCGCGCGATGCCGCAGTCGTATCCGCGGGAAATTCATCTTGCGGAACATCACCGGCAAAATTCCGCCTTGCTTCAAACTTACCTGTTATCCGAGGTTGAATGGCAGGCTTCGTTCCAATGGAACGTTCTACAAGCGTACCGATATAGTTGTTCACTTCCTTATTATTTGAAGATATAACTGGCGCCGGTGGGCGCTCATGCTCAATATATCGCGCTCTGACCAGCCAAAGGCCGAAGCGAGCGTTGCAATATCAAGCAGCATACTCTTAGCCCAATGATCGATCTCCGTCCATAGATAGCTGACGATATCAAACCGGGATTGCCATTCATGACTGCAATGCGGGCAATGAAGGTTCATTTGGATATTTGCCTGCGGGTCTTCTTCCGCCATCCGTTCATCCAGCAAGTGGAATACATCTTCCGGAAGATCGGCCACTTCACAAACACCTCCATCACGACTGGCCGCTGTAATACACGCTGCCAGTATTTTTTTCGTTGCCCGCTCAGGATGATGGAGGCGTTCTATCTGTGCAAGATCATATGTATTTGGCAGCCGGAAAAAGATAGCATAGTTGCTATACGTGAAAGACAACGGAGAGTCAGCGCGGGGTGGCGGCAGGTAACGTAATGCAGCAATCGGCGTGGTCCATTCGAGACGTTCCCTGCACGCGGGGCATGAGGCGATATTTACCATGGAAGAACCGAACATCCATTCCCTCAGCTGAAGCAGCCGCAGATCGCGTTCACCGATATTGAGCAATGCCGGGTCAGCGGGATCTCCATCCGAACACGCCACTTTCAGTAAGGAAAGCGCTTTCTGTACAGGATTGCTGCGATTGAACCGCTCCCAAATATCAAGCAGCTCGGCAGAACGGAGTGGGCGCATTGACTTTATAAAGGAGGTTCATTAAAACTTTGCTCCGTTGGTTCTGTAACGTTGTAATCCCGTTCCCATCCTTCATGCTGGATCGTGAGCGTTTGTATAGCGATCGCATTTGCACTGGCGTCAAGGTCTGGCAAAGCCTGGTAGTCTGAAACCCAGCACCTGTATACTTTATAGGCAATAGCGAGCTGACCGGCTTCATTGTAGAGTTCGATGATAATATCTTTCCTGAAATCTTTCAGCGAAACTTCTGCGCCGATAGCACCATAGTTCCAGACTTTGTTGGCCCACCTTTCGAAATCAGGATCATGTGTTACACCTCTTTCGAGTGTAATGGGATCATACTTGGTCTGGCCCGGTGATTTCCGTACAGTACTCGGATCTCCGCCATTGCGGTGATCAATCGCTTCCGTTTTTCTTTTCAAAGCGCCAACTTTACTAACACCAGCCACCACTTTTCCGTCGAACCTGACCAAAAACTTGAAGTTCTTGTATGGATCGAAACGCTGCGGTTGTGTATTAATTGAGAATTGTGCCATAAACTAAATTTTTTAAGTCTCGATCTGACCAGCGAGTTGCTGAATTTTGATTATTACAAACTCCGCAGGTTTCAAAGGAGCGAACCCTACGGTGATATTGACGATGCCGAGATTGATATCATTCTGGGTAGTGGTTTCTTTATCGCATTTTACCAGGTATGCTTCACGGGGTGTCTTGCCCTGGAAAGCCCCCTGCCTGAACAGATTTTGCATGAACGAACCAATGCTCAACCTGATCTGCGCCCAGAGCGGTTCGTCATTGGGTTCGAACAAAACCCACTGGGTTCCGCGGTAAAGTGATTCTTCTATAAACAACGCAGTTCTTCGCACCGCGATGTATTTATAATCATCGGAGAGCTGGTCGGCGCCCCTCATGGTACGCGCACCCCAGACAACACGGCCGGAGACAGGAAACGAACGAAGGCAATTAATACCAAGCGGATTGAGCCGGCCATTTTCCTTATCAGAAAGATTAACCTGTAAGCTGTCTACATTCGCCAGTGCTGCATCAACACCTGCAGGAGATTTCCACACTCCCCTTGATGTATCGGTCTTCGCCATGATGCCTGCAATGATACCGCAGGGCACAAACAGGTCGGTTTGATTTTCCCGCAGCGGATCTCTTTTCTTAACCAAAGGATAGTACAGTGCCGCATTACGCGCTTCCACCCCGGAAATGTTCAGCGTGGAAAGCTGGTTGATCGGGCGGTCGGTCACTTCATCAGTTGCAGCTGCCCATTCAGGCGGAGGATCAACGATCAGCATGGCACGTTTCGTAAAACAGATCGCCACTGCCTGCGCATACACATCGGGTGATGTTTTATCGCCTCTTGTCGGAGGCGGGATACACAGCAGGTTAAAGAGATCCGTTCTGTTCAACGCATAGATACCGGTTTTCAATCCCGGACTACCGATATAGTTACCCGAAACAAGATCAATTCCATCAGTCACCTCTGTTACCGGCCCCAGGCTTCCCGACGTTGGCAATGGCATGGCCGTTGGCCAGTTACCAGCCCCATCTTTTTTGACCAATACACGCGATGAACTATTCTCCAGTACACGCGGCAGATACCTCGGTGAATCCGGACTCATACTGACGCTCAGGTATTCTTCCACTTTCACATCGGTTTGGGTTTCCTCATTCCTTTCCGAGATGATCAGGTTGAATAAGACCTGCGGTGGCGGCACAATAGGTGAACCCGGTTGCGCCGTCGGATCCTGCGTAAGATAGTTGACGTATACACGAAGCTGGTTGCCCCATGCACCGGGACTGTTGGCCTGTATCACTACTTCTCCGGCTGGCGGACTCGCCGCAGGCAATGGGATCTCTGCCGTGCCGGCACCACTGGAGATCCGGATGATGATCGCCTGGCTTCCTCCGTTCAGGTAAAAGTCCTGCACTGCATAGCTCATGGTGCTATCTACCCATAACCCTCCGAAACGGCGTTCAAAATCACTGAAGCTGTTGATCACGATCGGTTCATCGGTCCGCCCCTTCAATGCGCGGCCAATAAATGCTGTAATGGATGTGGCTACTCCTGTTATGGTTCTTACACCACTGGAGATCTCCTCAATATAGACACCAGGATATGTAGGTTGAGTTGGCATTCTTATAAATTTTAGGTGATCACATTTGTTTCAATTTAATTAACCGGAATGCGATGGAGGCATTCCGTTTTCCGGATGATCATGCAATAGAAGCAGGCATCAATGATTCAACAGGAACATCAAGAAGGATATTTCTTTTCAGCAATTCTATCCTGACAAGTATCTTCTGCCGTCCTCTGTGTTCAATGACCTCACAGCAGAAACCAATGAACGGCCCTTCTTTTATCCGGAGTAATGTGCCCGGCCTGATAACTTCCGTAGACACTTCCACTGGCGCAACAGCATTTGAAATGATCAGCCGAAGATTATTGATGATCGTCTCACTGATCCGCGCGATCTGCTTGCCACTTCTTACATAATATAATATCCCTTCTATATCCAGTGTATCAAAATAAGCCTGCGCATCTTTTAACTTCACAAAGATGTATGAAGGGAATAATGGAACATCCACATACTTCTTCCGGTCTGACCAGTTACGCAACGTTTTAATAATGGGAAGAAAATGACACACATCCAGGTGATCGAGTTGCCTGATGATTCTTTTCTCATGACGCGGTTTTGTGTAGATCACAAACCATCCGGCATCGTATGTATTGACTGGATCCATATCTGACAGGTAATTAGTGCAGACCAAACAAAGCTATCGCTTATCGTCAACCACATTTTGTAAAGGTCAACAATATAAAAAGAGAAATGAAGATGCTTAAATTGTATAAACAGCACCAGACCTTGCTGCATCTATGAAAGACCAGGAAGTCTCACGTTTATACTTACTTTATTTATTACTATTAACCGAGCTTAAGAGAAAGATAATTTCAAAGGGAGGAAAAAGCGGGATGGTATTTATATTTCCTATTGATAACTACAGATGAAGTTAATAAAAAAAATGAATCCGCCTCTTTATTTGTATGCAATTAAACGGTCATTTTTATTTATACACTCATAAAGGTGATGGACCGGACCCATAATGAATATGAACGTCGTCATCCGCTTCTTTTTATAGATAAAGAATGTATCAACAAACCTGTTGACAACCATAACTGAACCTCCAACTATATGAAGCATTATTATTTTTCGATTAAACGTAACAGGGTAAAAAAATATCCATGCAAACAAAATACAACAGCCGGAAAGAATGAAGATCACTCGTGCATACCTCATGCTATTATCTCATCAACGCCGGCAAAAAATTATTGCGTAGCAAATCGGGAACAGATCAGTTGATCAGTAGTCATGGAAGAACTGAAAAGATAAGCATCATGCCATGCTTAAAAAAATACGCTGACTGGTCTATAGGTATAAACCAGGTCAGCGTATCTGCGGCATTTTGTACAATACCTTTAAATAATATCTAAGTGTAGTTTTAACAACTGTTCATCAACTTATCGTCCCATCACGATCCTGCCTGTTTTCACTTCGTTATTCAGGCTCAGCCGGTAAGTGTAGATTCCATTCACGCTGCTTTGAAATTCCCGCCGGTGTTTGCCTCTTTCGAATGTTCCGGAAGCCAGCACTTTCACTAATCTTCCTGTATTATCAAACATCTCCAGTCTCACCTTTGACGTTTCTTTCAAAGCGAACTCGATGGTAGTACGTGAATCTGCAGGATTGGGAAATGCTTTCACGGTATTCTCTGCGATCAATTCTTCTTTCACTGGCTCAACCGGCGCCGGCGGTACCTCTTCTCTTACATTGCCGGTTCCTCTTGCAATGCCATCATTGATCAACTCGGAACGCAACACCCACAATGCATATCCCCGCGAAGGCGCCCAAAGATGTACACGGCCATCATTGGCAACCGTGGTTTTCATGTTCGTATCCAACGCATTTACCAGCTGCTGATTTTTCCAGTCGGCATAGCCTGATGTAGCTGTACCGTTGGGACTGCCGTCGTTGTCAACCCAGATACCGCGTGTAAGACTGCTGTTGTTATTGATCACCAGGATGCCGCCGCTTTTTGTTCCATTGCCCTGGCGCCTTGCTGCATATACATTGTTAGTATCGCCCGCAAATGTCGTCGTGCCATTAGGTGAAGGTTCCGTTACAGGATTTCCCTGTTGCGTTAATACGATCATGCCGCCATTCAGATAAGTGCGGCGGACGAACATCAGCTTATCAATATCTCTTTTCAGCGCAGCGGGAGGAGTAACGGTCAGGGCGTTATTGTGATTGTCGACCTGCGTTACGCCGTAATATTGCGGATAGAACAAGCACGGGCGTCCTTCAGCGAACAGGATATAAGCATACGCCATCTTCCAGTCTTTGGTCACCCATTTATCGTGTTCTTTACCTGTATCGTGATTTTCAACAAAAGTAACAACGGATGTTCCCGGCAATGCATTACCGCCGTTATCCCTTACCATTCCGGCGTTGTTCAACCAGGCCATGTTGAAACTGGCACCTGTTCCATTGGTCATTTCCGTTAACGTGTTTTTCAAGGGAAAATCAAACACGTCAACATCCGCACCACTTGTAGCAAGTGTATTCACCCAGTTCTTCAAACGGTATTTATGACCAGTGAAATACTCTGCCACCACGAAGCGCTGCGCGCTGCCGATCTTGGGCATATTATTGACCCAATCCGCGACAAAGCTTTCCTGGAAACCACGAACAAAATCAAGCCTGTAACCGTCAAACCCAACTGTACTCGTGAGCCAGCTTCCCCAGTTCTTCAATCTTGTTGCAACAGTACTGCTATACGTATTGAAGTCCATTCCAAACCATTTTGTATTCGGAACGAGCTGATCTTCGAATCCTCCTTCTGTGCTGCCGCCATCACCAAGATAGTCCGCCGCATCAACCGGGTGGAAATGTGAATAGTCCCAGGTATAATTTGCTTCACCCGTTCCTGTGTGATTGACATAATCAACTGTTGTGGCAGTATATGCTTTCAATGTCGTGCTGGCAAGGTTGGTGCCACCATACCATACCGCAGATGGATAATAACCGTTCGATTGCGCCGCCCACTGCCATTCCCATGCACTGGTAATGGGATTCGTTCCTTCCCTTTTTGCAGTCAGTACGATCTCGATGGTATCTGCTGCGGGTAAGGTGATCTTGTATTCATCGATATCGGTATTGTTTTGCATGTGGCCGCTGTACGTGCGCTGATCAAGCGCAACGTTGAAATTACCGCTTCCATTATTTGGCTCTGATTCCCATAGTTGTGAGCCGGGTGACGGAGGCGCATTATGCGTGAACTTGAAATAGACATCGTACCCGCGTTCGCCAACAACACCAGCATAGTTCAGGAAATAACCACCTATCTGGATATAATAGTCACCAGCCGCTGCATTGGGAATGATCCATCGGATCTCATTCGTTGGATACGGAACGCGCTGCGTTCCTCCAACAACTGCTTTATTAAACACATAGGTTTTCACTGCGGGGTTATCGCCGCTTTCATGCGGCATGGAATTCTCTGTATAGATATGATTCAGGATGATATCTGCATAGAGATCCATTCTTGGCGCGCCGCCACTCGTAGAATGTGCAGAAGTGATAAGGCTTGCCAGTTCGGAGCGGGAACCAAAGCGTGTTTCAGTCGTTCCTTTCTGATTGTAATTACCAAGATCATAATGATCGAACACCCCGTAACCCATATCACCGATACCAAAGTTTCCCTTGGAAGGAGGCGGCATCCATAGCGCGCGGATACCGGCATTTTTCATCGCTGTCATCTTCGCGCGAAGCGTATCATACCAGAAACCGTTCTTACCGGGTTCATTCACCGGCACGTTCCAGTAAAAGGCTTGCAGCATTACATCATCTTGTGCATGAGAGGTTGTTGGCCGATATAATAGCATCAGCAACAACAGTAGTGTAGTTGTTTGTTTCATATGGAAAGTTTAATCGTTAACGTCGGAAGAAATCGTGGGCGGGCAGGATCAATGGTGTACAATATACACATTAAAGGAAAGTCAGAACAGCGTTGCATTCCGGAAGGATCGGAAACTTGAATTTCAACAGTGTAAATCGGGTGGATACACTGTTTTCGCCTGAAGGAAAACCATTAAAACGGCCGCTTAAGAATGCAAATAGATATTGATAGAGATCAAGGAGTGAGCGGACCGCAGAGGAGGAACGCGGCGGCCGCGGCGATACGCAACGAGCGCAACGAAATACAATGTCTTCAACGGCTGTTTCGCCGCGTCCGTTGCGTATCGCCGCGGCCGCCGCGTTCCTCCTACGCCCATCGGATTATCACTGCTACCTACAGTGAATTCAGTTCACGTTTGATATTCCGCCTGGCCTGCTCTTCATACAATGAAAAGAAATGTGCTGTCTTGAAGATCTTCGGCAGATGCAAAAAGTGTTGCAGTACTTTCTTTCTTCCCGGCTTATACATGAAATCAGGAAAAACACTGTATTCCTTCCGGATACTGGCAGCATATGTTTTATACACCTCCTCCTCACCTCCCAGGATGCAAAGATCTGCATCCGTGAAGAAATTGGTATCCGGGTCATCGCTGATGTGGTGCCCCTTAGTCGCGATAATATGCCGGTAACAGCGGTTAGCCCGCTCCTTTTCAAAACCTGCATCAAGTAGTTTGGTCACCGCCTTCTCGGCACTCTTTTCTTCATTGTTCCCGTGCTTGATGTCATAAACAAAATCGTGATACGCGATGGCTCCCAGGACGACCGGCCAATCCTGCAGCTGATCTTTGACCGGCTGAAGCTGTTGCCAGATAGCTTCCAGGTGCTGAAGCGAATGATAGTGCCGGCTTTTATGTGAATGCTGGATGGCGATCTCCCCCCAGAAACTGGTGGGAAATGACTGGCCAAAATCAGTTGCTAACATGCCTGCAACTTAATGATTTCTTCCTGTCTGCCCGAAACGCAATTTCCTGCAGGATTACTCGTCTAACCCCTTTATCTTATATTGCACAATCAACTTTCAACAGCTCTGATAACATCCATTTATGTCAAAACACTTCATCACCATTGCCGCATTGGCGGCTTCGCTGGCAGCTACGGCACAGCGCACAGACTCACTGTCGCGAAAAGACTACGAACACGCCGCCACCTTTGTCGGTCTTAACACGGACAACCTTGTTTTCCGCAATAACGTGCGGACCAATTGGATCGAAGGCACCGATAAACTGTGGTACTCCGTTAACACGGAAAAAGGTACAGAATTCATCCTGGTCGATCCCGCTAAAAAATCAAAAGCTCCTGCATTTGATCAGGCGAAACTGGCTGCGGCTATTTCAAAATCCACCAGCCGCAACTTCGACGCTTATAAACTTCCGTTCCAGACCTTCACATTCGCCGCAGATCTTAAATCCATTTCCTTCAATGCGGATGGTAAAAAATGGACGTATGAGCTGAAGACAAATGTACTGATCGAACAAGGTGCCGCCGGTAGTGAAGCTCCTGCAGCCTCACCAATGGGCCGCCGCGGTGGTTTTGCCGATGCCGTTTCCCCGGATGGTAAAAAAGCAGCCTTTATAAAGAATTACAACCTTTGGGTACGTGATCTCGAAACAAAAAAAGAAACACAGCTCACCACAGACGGCATAAAAGATTTTGGTTATGCAACAGATAATGCAGGCTGGGCGAATAGCGACCGCGCGATCCTGAAATGGTCGCCCGATTCAAAAAAGATCGCCACTTTCCAGCAGGATGAACGCAAGGTGGGCGATATGTATCTCGTTACCACGAATGTTGGCCACCCCACTCTCCGCGCCTGGAAATATCCTTTACCGGGAGATAAAGAGGTAGCTATGCTGCACCGCGTGATCATTAATGTGGACGAACCCAAAGTGATCCGGTTGCAAATGCAGCCAGACTTTCACCGCTCTTCCATGAGCGATAATATCACAGATGGCGGCAGCCTTGCTGATGTTGACTGGAAAGCTGATGGGACTGAACTCGCCTTCCTCTCCACTTCCCGCGATCATAAGAACTCCAAAATGCGCATCGCTGACGCAAACACCGGTATTATAAGAGAAGTATTTGAAGAAACCGTTCCTACGCAATACGAATCAGGCCGCGGCGGTATCAACTGGCGCTATCTTCCTGCCACAAGCGAATTCATCTGGTACAGCCAACGGGATAACTGGGGACATTTGTACCTGTATGATGCAAAAACAGGCCAGGTGAAAAACCAGATCACGAAAGGCGATTTCGTTGTAGCACGGATCCTGAAAGTAGATGAGAAGAAAAGAGAGATCCGTTTTACCGCTTATGGTAAAGATCCGGTGAACCCTTATTTCTCGAATGTTTACAAGATCGGGTTTGATGGCAAAAACCTTGTTGCACTCACTTCCGGAACAGGTACACACACGGCTGCCTTCTCTCCGTCTGAAAAATATCTTGTTGACACCTATTCTCAGCCAGATACCCCTCCGGTAACCGTATTGCGTGATGCAAATGGCAAGCAACTGCTTGAACTGGAAAAAACAGACCTCACCAAACTTCAGGCAACAGGCTGGAAAGCTCCAACACCTGTGAAAGTGAAGGCGCATGATGGCACTACCGATATCTATGGCCTCGTGTTCACTCCGACGAAAATAGACGCCGGTAAGAAATACCCGGTAGTGAATTATATCTATCCTGGTCCGCAGGGAGGCAGTGTTGGTAGCTGGGCATTTTCCGTATCGCGCAGCGATCACCAGGCACTGGCTGAGCTTGGCTTTATCGTGGTACTGATCGAAGGCACCAGCAACCCTAACCGTTCTAAAAGCTATCATGATATGAGTTATGGCAACATGGCGGAGAACACGATCCCTGATCAGATCACCGCAATCCGCCAGCTTTCACAAACCTACCCTATGGATACAACCAAAGTAGGTATGTGGGGCCATTCCGGTGGCGGCTTCGCAACAGCTACAGCCATGTTCCGCTTCCCCGATTTTTATAAAGTGGGTATCTCTGAATCCGGCAACCATGATAACCGCAACTACGAAGACGATTGGGGCGAGCGTTATAATGGCCTGGCAGAAAATGTGAACTATGGTGCACAGGCCAATCAGAACTATGCTCAGAACCTGAAAGGAAAACTGATGCTGGTTCATGGTATGATGGACAACAACGTGCCACCATCCAATACACTGCTTGTTGTGGAAGCATTACAAAAAGCGAATAAAGATTTTGATCTCGTGATCTTCCCGAACAGCGCACACGGATTCGGTCAGTATTCCTATTATATGATGAGAAGAAGATGGGATTATTTTGTGAAACATTTGAGAGGCATTGAACCTCCGAAGGAGTTTGAGTTGAGAGCGCCGACGGCGGGGAGATAATTCATCTATTATAGCTGATTTTGAGAGGTCATACTTGTGTATGACCTCTTTTATTTTCAGGCATTCCGCAGTAAGTGCTTCACGAAATCACCCTCCTGTAGCTGTTTCTTTGGCCGGACTTTTTGTCTATTTTGTGACCGGATTATGAAAGCTACCACCGCCTTACGCCTGTGCTGCCTGCTTGGAGTCTTCTTTGCTCCTATCCACGTCCCCGCACAAACGCTACAAAATGCAGCACATTCGCCTGGATCGATGCAACTTCTCGCATCAAAAACGGGGAGATTACCTGCTATTGATTATCCTGCAAGTGCGTGTTTTACTTACACCTTCAAAATGAGAATAGGTGCCCCGACCGGAAAGACGTTTATCCGCCACACCTTACAGGCAGAAAACGGTTTTCTATATATACTGGGCAACGTCGATGCACCTGGTGGAAAAAGACACGGTTTTCTGCAGCAGCTAGACTATGAAGGAAATATAGCGTGGACAAAGCAATATGAGCTCTCATCACGCAATCTCATTTTTGAATCAATCGCGCAAAATGTTGATGGAACATTGCTGATAGCCGGCTCTACCAGTCAAACCGACGGATCCGATAAAAAACCTTTTATATCCTCACTTGACGAAACCGGCATTGTTCATTGGAATAAGATCATTGATTCGCCCGGCTACCAAGGTGCCGCAGTTTCTGTTGAAAAAAACATGGGGATCGGCTTTGCGGCACATGATGATTCAACATTGCTTTATTTTAAACTCGATTGGAATGGGAATATCGTGCTATCACGAAAACTACGTGTTGCAGAAAAAGGACAGGTCGTTGGTATTGGAAACGCAGGATATAACCTTTGGCATATTGGTTATACGGGTGTCGACTCAGGCCGCCAGGTAGGTGTCGTGATCGACGTCGATATGCTATCAGGCAATGTTTCTCACATTAAAAGGTTGGGAGGCCTCTCAAAAAATGCAGATTTTATCATGCATGATTTTGAGGTAACCAATTTACGTTCACATTTTGCAGGTATCTATTCCGATAATAACGGCCCATATCAGTTCTTCGAAGCGATATTCAATCAGGGAGCTGTTGATGCGATGATAACCCTGACGGTTGCCGGCAAAACGATCGATCCTACAGCAAAGATCAACCTGTCAAACAGAAGCGAGTCCATTGCATTTACCTTTTCAGCATCCGACCCGGAAGTATATGCATTTGGATTTACAAGCGTCCTGCCTTTTACGTCGCGCAACTGGCAAAAAAAATTCACCCTGCCTTCAGCATCTCAACTGGTGAATATTGAGCAGGGGTTCGACGGTGGATTTTATATCTCTACTAATATCCAGGCAGCAGCCACTGACACACAGGGGTTGCTCTTAAAAACTGACAGCCTGGGTGTAATCAAAAACTGTGAAGGAACGCCTTTTGATTTGAACATGCTGGTTCATACAAACCAATATATTACCGTTATCAGTGGCAACTCAACTACGATCTCCCCTTCTTCTGTCTTCATAACATCCGGTGTAAGCAATACGATGTTACCGCATACCACAGAATGCAAGAACCTCGCCTGTCCGGTTCAACAACCAATTGAGCAGTGTTTTACCAGTTTTGTTAAGCGTTACAGATCGGCATCAGCCCGTGATCACGTCTCTTCACTATATATTGATGAACTTGATCAGGTACATCTGCTTGGAGGTGCTAGCAATATTTCACCCCGAACAAGCCTGGCAGCAGGCACCATTTCCACAATGGACAACCAGGGTCGCGTGTTAAACCGCAAGCAATTCACTATCGGTTCGAGTACCGTATCCCGCGAAATGATCACGTTGAATGACGGAAACGTACTCATAGCAGGAACCTCTGACTATCCGTCTCCTTTTACCGGAAGAGATACGGCTTACATCACCATCACTAAGCTTACACCTGGTTTTGGTTTGATATGGAATAAGTCTTTTCTGGTAACTACAAACAACACAATATTCCACGGTATTGTTCAGGACGAAGCAGGGAACATTTTCATGAGCTATTCAATAGGCTTCACCCTGTGTGACGCTTCGACCCTTATCAAGCTTGACCCTTCCGGAAACCTTGTTTGGCGAAGAGACTATAAGATCCCCAATGCCTGCGGCATCAACAATACCGGATCCATTATGCAGGATCAGCATTACATCTATTTTGCTCACTGGGCTGCGGGACCACAGGGTATGCTTCTCTATAAAGTAGAGAAGGTAACGGGCGCACTCGCCTGGGTTAAAACATACAATGCCCCCAACACATCGCAGGTGAACCTCGCACAAGACATGGCCATGCTTGGATCAAAGATCGTTTTACACGGATCAATTACTTCGCAAAACGGGGGATCGGGCTACCCGGTCATAATGACTATCGATATTGATGGAAACATTCTGCAAGCGAAAGAGATCAGGTTACCGGGTAATATCCCCATGCGTTACAAAATGGCCGTTACCCGCAATAAAGAGATCGTATTGGTGGGAGCGATTGCTAACAATGTCTTTATCCGGCTCGACAGCAACTTATCTGTTCTGCATAGCAAACAGATAAACCTGCAAACCATCATCACTAATTCTGTTAAAGAAGCCGCAGATGGTAGTATCTATGCCGCAGGAAATATTACAGGCAGCGATCGCTATAGGGATTTTGGACTACAACGATTTTCCCCGGAAGGATTGGTGGGCAGTTGTTTTTCTGACACGCTGATCGTATCAACACCCACAGCGATCATAACCATGCAACCAGCTACGGCAACTACAACACCGATGCCACTGCCTCTATACAGTTTGCCTTACTCGGAAGCCCCATACTCACTCCAGGAAAATGCTGTTCTATGTGCAAACATTGCCAACTGCAATACCATCAACCTTACCGGAACAAAAGATGTCTGCGATACATTAGAACACACCATTACGGCAAACCGCAACACCGGATGTAATACGCCTGTTTACTTCAGTTACACAGGCGATAAGATCAAAATGATCAGCAAAACGGATTCCACCTTCACCTTTAAATTTTCTGAATCCGGCAGTTCAACCATCAAAGCAAGGATCTTTACCGGTTGCGTCTGGGTTGAAGACGAAACAAACGTTCAGGCGAACATTCAGAATATCCCGGCCCTTGATCTCGGTACTGATAAAGAACTTTGTCCGGGTAATACACTCGAGTTAAAAGCACAACCCGGCTATGCTTCTTATCTCTGGAATGATGGGTCCACACAACCTACGCTATCCATTACCGCCGAAGGCGAATATCACATAAAGGCGATGGATGCCTGCGGAAATGAACAGGCAGACACCATCCTCATTACACTGGCCGCACCCGTTCCGGTGAGCCTTGGTGGCGACCGCGAAAAATGTAACAACGACACCATACATCTCAAAGCTCCTGATGGATTTATCAGTTATATATGGGGGCCTGATTACAACTTATCTGCCTCTGGCCAAACAGCTATCATAGCTCCGGGCAAAGACACCGCTTATTACATCAGAGCGGAGAAGTCTCCCGGTTGCTATGGTTTTGATACGATACAGGTAAAAGTAAAAACTTCACCTCCCGTATTTCTTGGAAACGATACGAGCTTTTGCACAGGCCATAAACTTTTACTGGATGCCGGTCCGGGTTTCTCCCAATACCTCTGGAGCAACAGCGCCTCCAGTTCATCTATTGAAGTTTCTGCTACAGGCAGTTATTCCGTCATTGCCGCTACCGTTGAAGGCTGTCGTTCTTTTGATACATTGACCGTGCTGAATACCTGGCCGCTACCTGTCATTGATCTTGATAAAACTTCCCATCTCTGCATCGGCGAATCGCGCACATTCAACGCAGGAACATTCAATTCGTATCTGTGGCATGATGGAAGTACCCAGCCCACGTTTACCGCAAATACAACGGGAACGTATTATGTAACAGTGACGGATCAACGATCCTGCGAAGGAACTGATACGGCAGTCATTCGCACGATCGCACAAAACCCATCAGGCTTCTTACCTCCTGATACAGCCATCTGTTCTTACGGATCGTTCCTGCTGAAAAGCAATGCAAATTACAGGTCTTATCTATGGAACACCAACAGTACAGCATCATCCATCAGCATCACCAGTCCGGGAAATTTCTGGTTGCAGGTCAAAGACAACAACGGCTGCGTGGGAAAAGACAGTATTAAGGTTGATCCTAAAAAATGTCTTGAAGGCTTTTTTGCCCCAACAGCATTTACTCCAAACAATGATGGACATAATGATGCATTTAAACCGTATGCTTTGGGCAATGTTGTATCTTATCGCTTGTCTGTGTTCAATCGTTGGGGGCAAATGGTCTTCCAAACAACCGATCCAAATAAAGGCTGGGATGGCAAGTTCGCTGGCGTACAGCAAGACAGCAACGTTTTTGCATGGATCTGCACGTTCCGTTTTGAAGGGCAGGAAGAGCGAAACGAAAAAGGAACTGTCACATTGATCAGGTAACCCGTAAGGTCACAAGCCTCTTTTTATCTGCGCTATGTATAAATGCTTAACTTTCGTGCAAAGTAATACACCTCAACACCATGAAGCTTACAGATAAAAACTGGGCAAAACTCGACGGCGCCAATGGAAAACTTTACGATGTGTCCATTCCCCTTCTCAAAATGGAACAATCCACAGATCCCGCCGTACACGCAACCATCTGGCAGGAACTGTGGAATAACCTCCACCAGCATGGCAAAGTTGGACTTGCTTCATACCTTGCAATTCCACAATTAGTACGCATCACGAAAGAGAAAGGGATCATCGACTGGAATCTCTTCGCACTTTGCAGCATCATCGAGCAAAAACGTCATGAAAATAATAACCCTGATCTTCCTGCTGCTGCGCAAAAATATTACCAGGAGGGCTTAACAGAGTTGAACAACCTTGCAATGGAAGCGATCAAAACCGACCAGGAAGACACCTTGTTTGTAACAGCGCTGGCAGCTATCGCGACCTGTTCGGGAAGAACACGGCTGGGAAATGCATTGGTTCAATTAGAAGATGAACAGGTACTGGAAGAGTTCCTGGAACAGTTCTGAACGAGATGAGTATCGCAAAGACCGCTAAGTAAACGCAAAGTGCGCAAAGAAACATAA
>JBEVKW010000040.1:0-16026 GCA_040509495.1 Chitinophagaceae bacterium
TGCGTATCGCCGCGTCCGCTGCGTTCCTATTACGCCAATCAAATTTTCAGGAACGTCCACGCCTGATAATGCGGGGCTACTTCTTCAACTCTTCCAGTATCTTATCCATCGGCATATTTCCTTCAAACACCGATATCAACTCCTGTTTCTTATTATAAAATGCCAGGAACGGGAAAAATTTGATATTATAAAAAGTGGGTAACATCCATTTATTATCCTGACCCATTTTGATGTTGGAATATTTAGACAATCCAAAATGCTCATAATATTCTTTCATCTTGTCAAAGGGCATGGGCGTCGCCATAACGATCTGTATATCCTTGAAATCATCAATCCGCTTGATCAACTCCTCTGTTTCGTGTTTGCAATGATCACAATCGGGGCTGAAGAGCATGAGCATTGTCGGCTTCTTTTTGCTGAGATCATCTTTTGAAAAGGTCGTGGTACTGTCAACCATCAGCAGCTTCACAGGAGGGTAGGTTGGAAACTTCTTATAAGGAGGAGATGTAGAGTCAACCTGGCTGATGCCTTTAAGACTTATTACTGTCAGCAACAAAACCGCGAAGATCCGGGAACTGTGTAAAGCTATTTTTTTCATACCCCAAAGAAAAGGATTTTGTTTCGCAACCATATCGTAACCAGGTAGCTTCTGTTTTTCCCACCAGAACATTCAAACCATTTTAACATTTCTGGAAAAGAAATATTTGGCGATCTACGAAAAGATCGTAATATTTACGAAAAATTCGTAGATATGGAAAAGCTGACGATCCAGGAAGAGGAAGCCATGCTCGCCATCTGGCGCACCGGTGAGGGCAATATCAAATCATTCATGGAGCAGATGGAAACGGCCTTACCATACACTACCGTTGCCTCTACCATCAAAAACCTGGAAAAGAAAGGTTATCTGAACAGCCGGCTGTCCGGTAACACCTACTTATACAAACCTGCCATTTCTGAAGCAGACTATAAAAAGAAATTCATGGGTAGCGTGGTAAAAGAATACTTCGACAACTCTTATACAGAACTCGTGAACTTCTTCGTGGAGCAAAAGAAACTATCTACACAGGAGTTGAAAGATATCATCGACATGATCGAGAAAGGAAATAAATAAGCGCCATAAAACTTATCCGATGCCTGTTATCATTCAATATTTGATCAAGCTTTCGTTCAGTTTCGCGCTGGTGTATCTGTTTTATCATTTGCTACTGCGTAAGCTGACATTCTATAATTGCAATCGTATCTACCTGTTCCTGTATCCGGCTCTCTGCTTTTTCATACCGCTGATCAATATCGCACCGGTGCTGGAAGCAAGCCGGTGGAATGAAGACCGGTTTACAAAGATCATTCCTGCCTGGCAGATCATTCAAACCGATACGATGATCGAACCGGCAGGTGTCATTTCATCATTCAATACCTGGAATGCATTGTTACTTGTATTGATGACCGGAACATTCACCCTCATCATTCTTTTCTGCATCCGGTATATTTCCTTCCTGCGGATCCGCCGCCAGGCGAGACTGCTCTCTGAAGGAGAAACCAGGATCTACCAGGTTGATAAGAAGATCATCCCTTTTTCTTTTGGCAATGCCATATTCATTAATCATACGCTTCATAACGAAAGCGAATTGCGGGAGATCATCCGCCATGAGTTTGTTCATGTGAAACAGAAGCATAGTATTGATATCATGTGGGCAGAAGTATTGTGCATGCTCAATTGGTATAACCCTTTTGTTTGGTTGCTGCGCAAAAGTATCCGGCAGAATCTTGAATTCATTGCAGATGAGCAGGTATTAAAAAGTGGGCTCGACAAAAAGCAGTATCAATACATGCTCTTGAAAGTTATCGGTAATAATCACTTTAGTATAGCCAGCCAGTTTAATTTTTCCTCATTAAAAAAACGTATAGCCATGATGAACAAAGTTCAGACCTCGAAGCGCCATTTGCTGCGCTTGTTGCTGATAGGACCCGCAGTGGCGGTCCTGCTGCTAGCTTTCCGCTCGCAAACACAATCCATTGACCCGGTCCACGAACCGGCCGCACCGGTTGCTGTTGCCAATGAAGTAGCTGCTGCCGGTAAACCTGAAGATGCGGCAGCCCCCGTTATTTATGAGGCACCGGCAGCCGTATCCGCAGTTGCGCCAGTCAACTTAGCAGACACTCTTCCGCTGCTGGTGAATGACAAGGGATATAATATTGGTGTAAGACGGGGTGATGTTGTAGTAGTAAGAGATGCGAATAGAAATATTATAAAGAGCATTCCGCTTGCTGACTGGAACAAGGATCTGGCCCGGTATGAAAATCTGTATGGAGAAGTACCGCCGCCTCCACCACCTCCGCCGGTTGAGCCACCGCCAGCAGCGCCGTTCAGTGCGCAACCGCCTGCTGCAACAGGGAATGTTCCAATGCCACCGCCACCGCCGCCTGCTATGCCGCGTAATGTAGCTATGCCGCCACCGCCACCTCCTGCTCCAAAGGCGCCGAAATTGCCCGCTAATGTGTCGAGTATGGAGGTTACAAATGGCAATGCGACCGTCATTCTCAAAAATGGCAAGACGGAATCCTATGATCTCAAGGATGAGAAGCAGAAAGAAGCATTTGAAAAGAAGTATGGCAAACTTCCTGAACCACCCGATCCGCCTAAAGGAAAGATCATTTCCCATAAGCCATCCGCAAGTGAAGTCAGTTTTATCAAACGGCACGGGAACATTTCAAAGATCACCTGGGGTAAGGTTGTGGACGCAGCTTCGGGCATAACACCGGGATACCAGCATGTAAGCATCAAAAAGAATGATGTTTTTATCCAGATCTATTTCAAAAACGGTAACTGGGATATGTATAATACCAGCAATGCCAAAGACGTAGAACGATTCAAAAAGAATTATGGAGAAGCTCCGCCCACTGCGCCGTATGGGGAGGGGTGTTAGGAAGGTTTAAACGTTTAAGGGTTTAATAGTTTAAAAGTTTCTTCAGCTGGGGGATAAACTATTAAACCCTTAAACTTTTATCCCTCCAAACCCGTCTTTTGCCGTACGAAACCCAAACCCTATCTTTGCCGCCTCAAAAAGATTTTTTATGGCAAATACTGCAGATATCAGCCGCGGCCTGATCGTCAAACTGGATGGCAGCCTTTATACCGTTGTTGAGTTTGGTGAAAACAAAACGGCGCGTGCGGCAGCGAAAGTGTGGGCAAAGCTGAAAGGCGTTGACAATAACCGTTCTATCGAAAAAACCTGGAACTCAGGAGATACGATCTATCCGGTTCGTGTTGAGAAAAGAGCTTACCAGTTCCTTTACAAGGACGATACGGGTTATAATTTCATGGACCAGGAGACTTTCGAGCAGATCGCACTGCAGGAGACCCTGGTAGATGCACCTCAATTCCTGAAAGACGGCCAGGAAGTTTCTGTTCTTTTCAACACAGAAACCGAACAGCCAATGAGTGTGGAATTGCCGGACAAGATCGTCATGCTGGTCACCTACACTGAACCAGGTCTGAGAGGCGATACTGCTACAAGAACCCTCAAACCGGCAACTGTTGAAACCGGTGCCACTGTTAGCGTTCCATTATTCGTGAACGAAGGCGAGCTGATCCGCGTGAATACCAAAACGGGTGAGTACGTGGAAAGAGTAAAAGAATAAGAGCTCATTTTATAAGGAAATGGCCTGGAATCGATCGATTTCAGGCCATTTTTTATGAATTTTGCCCCGTTTTTGGCTAAAAACAGGAAAAAATACTTGATTTGCTGACTTCGATTTCCCTATCTTAGCCGCCCGTAGGAAAGTCAAAATTCAAAAGTAATAAGTAAAAAATAGGCCGCTTAAATCCAGCACGTTATTCAAAGCAAGTGCATACTGGATTTTTTTAATTTTTACTTTTGAATTTTGACTTTTGACTTCGAATTTTTGTAATCACCGGATCCTGGTACATTTTCAAATAGCGGAGTGCCAGGGCCTGTTTAGTAAAATAAAATACCTGTTAAATTGAAAAACATGGACTTTAAACAGATCCAGGAGTTGATCAAGATGATCAACAAATCTAATATCGGCGAGGTTACTATTGAGCAGAAGGATTTCAAAGTAACGATAAAACAGAAAGAAGAGCAGATCACCCAGGTTGTTCAGGCTGCTGCTCCCGTTGCTCCTGTTTACTCAGCCCCACCTCCAGCCGCTGCCGCTTCTACAGCTCCTGCAGCTGAAAAAGCAAAATCTACAGAGTCGGCACTTCCTTCAAACCTTATCACTATCAAAAGTCCGATGATCGGTACATTCTACCGCAAAGCTTCACCAGACAAACCAAACTTTATCGAAGTTGGTGATGAGGTAGGCGTAGGTAAAGTGGTTTGCATCATCGAAGCCATGAAACTGTTCAATGAAATTGAAAGCGAAGTGAGCGGCAAGATCGTGAAAGTGCTGGTTGAAGATGCTTCACCAGTGGAGTACGATCAACCGCTGTTCCTGGTTGAACCATAATAGTTTAATAGTTTACAGGTTTAAAAGTTTAATTGTTGCTCGTTCGGGAGTTGACTGTTGAACTATTAAACATTTAAACTTAACGCTGGGTTTGATTTTTTTTAATCTTTAATCGTTATTCGTGTTTAAAAAAATACTTATCGCTAACCGTGGTGAGATCGCACTCCGTGTGATCAGGACCTGCAGGGAGATGGGCATCAAAACGGTTGCCGTATATTCCACTGCAGACCGTGACAGCCTTCATGTGAAATTTGCTGATGAGGCTGTTTGTATCGGCAAACCACAAAGCAGCGATTCATATCTCAATATTGCACATATCATGGCAGCGGTGGAGATCACCAATGCTGATGCGGTGCATCCCGGATACGGCTTCCTGGCAGAGAACGCCAAATTCGCACGTATCTGTAATGATCACGGAATAAAATTCATCGGACCAACTGCGGACATGATCAATGGCATGGGAGATAAGATCACTGCCAAAGAAACCATGATCAAAGCCGGCGTACCTGTTGTTCCCGGTGGCGAAGGCTTGCTTAAAAGCATTGAAGAAGCAAAAGGTCTCGCTAAGAATATGGGTTATCCCGTGATCCTGAAAGCAACTGCCGGTGGTGGTGGTAAAGGCATGCGTATCGTTTGGGAAGAAAGCGATATGGAAAAAGCGTATGACACTGCAAAAGCGGAAGCAGCCGCAGCTTTCAAGAACGATGGGATCTATATGGAGAAATTCGTGGAAGAACCACGCCACATCGAAATACAGGTTGCCGGTGATCAATACGGTAATGTTTGTCACCTGAGCGAACGTGATTGCTCCATTCAGCGCCGTCACCAGAAACTGGTGGAAGAATCTCCTTCTCCGTTCATGACTGACGAACTTCGTTTCAAAATGGGAGAAGCCGCCAAAAAAGCCGCATCTGCCATCAATTATGAAAGCGTGGGTACAATAGAATTCCTGGTAGACAAACACAGGAACTTCTACTTCATGGAAATGAACACACGTATCCAGGTTGAACATTGCGTTACCGAAGAAGTGATCAACTTCGACCTGATCAAAGAACAGATCAAGATCGCCATGGGCGAACGTATCTCCGGTGATGATTATATCCCGCAGATGTATTCCATCGAATGCCGTATCAATGCTGAGGATCCTTACAATGACTTCCGTCCTTCGCCAGGACGCATCACCACGCTGCATCAGCCGGGTGGTCATGGTGTAAGAGTAGACAGCCACGTTTATGCAGGTTATGTGATCCCGCCATATTATGATTCGATGATCGGCAAACTGATCACTGTGGCCCGTACACGTAACGAAGCGATCGATACCATGTACCGCGCACTCAGCGAATACGTGATCGAAGGCGTTAAAACAACTATTCCATTCCACCTGCAGTTAATGCAGGATGAACGTTTCCGCAGCGGAGACTTCAATACAAAGTTCCTCGAATCTTTCAAGCTGAAGTAGGGGGATGTAAAAAGTCAAAAGTAAAAAGTAAAAAAGCTTCTGATCGGCATTGAACTGCCCTCAGAAGCTTTTTTACTTTTTACTTTTTGCTTTTTATGTTGGCAATTAAAAAAGCCTCCGGAATAATCCAGAGGCTCTTGGGCTTTCTCATGTGTGTTAAACTATCTCAGGAACAGCAGCTCCCTGTATTTAGGCAGGTACCATTCTTTATCGTCTACCAGTAATTCAAGTTTGTCAACGTGGTAACGGATCTCGTCGAAGAACGTGTCTTTTACCTGTGATTGGTAAGCGATCGCTTTCGTACGCGTGTTATCCATATTGTTGCAAACCTTTCTTGCTTCGATCATTTTTTCTACCAGATCACTTGCTTTGTTGATATGCTCAGAGATCTTGTCGAGGATCTGTTTCTGATTGCTGTAAGCAGATTCAGGCAGGCCCGCTTCTTTCAGACCAGCGATGTTTTTTGCCAGCAGGTTCTGATAACGGATCGCAGGAGGAAGAATGTGGCTGGTTGCCAGTTCACCCATGATGCGGCTTTCGATCTGTACTTTCTTGATATACTTTTCCAGTTCGATCTCATGACGCGCTTCCAGTTCTGAATGCGTGTAGATATTGTTGCTTTCGAACAGGTGTTTTGCTTTTTCAGTCACCATTGCATCAAGTGCAAGAGGCGTGGTTTTCACGTTAGGAAGACCTCTTTTCTCTGCTTCTTTCGCCCATGCTTCGCTGTAACCGTCACCTTCGAACAATACTTTTTCGCTTGCCACGATGTACTCGCGGATCACGTGCATGATCGCGATCTCTTTCTTTTCTCCTTTTTCGATCAGCGTATCAACGTCCTTCTTGAATGTTTTCAGCGTTTCAGCCATTACCGTATTCAGAACGGTCATCGGGTTAGCACAGTTTGCAGAAGAACCTACGGCGCGGAACTCGAATTTATTTCCGGTGAATGCAAATGGAGAAGTCCTGTTACGGTCTGTATTATCCATCAGCAGTTCAGGGATGCTCTTGTGAATGTCGATCTTCAGCATGCTTTCATCCTGCTCATCGAATTTGTTGCCCACTCTTTCTTTAACGTCCTGCAGCACTTTAGAAAGATACTGACCGATGAACACAGAGATGATCGCAGGAGGCGCTTCGTTTGCACCGAGACGGTGATCGTTCGGAGCAGAGGCGATAGAAGCTCTCATCAGGTCAGCATAGTCATGTACCGCCTTGATCGTGTTAACGAAGAAGGTCAGGAACATCAGGTTGGTCTTTGGTGTTTTACCAGGAGCCAGCAGGTTTACACCTGTGTTGGTAGCCATAGACCAGTTGTTGTGCTTACCGCTACCGTTGATACCGGCAAACGGTTTCTCATGCAGCAACACACGCAGGTTGTGACGCAGCGCAACCCGGTTCATGATGTCTGTCAGCAATGTATTGTGGTCAACCGCCAGGTTGATCTCTTCAAAGATAGGAGCGCACTCGAACTGTGCAGGAGCCACCTCATTGTGACGTGTACGCAGCGGAATACCCAGTTTATAACATTCTGTTTCAAGGTCGCGCATGTAAGCATACACTCTTTCAGGAATTGATCCGAAGTAGTGGTCTTCCAGCTGCTGGTTCTTGGCAGAGTTATGACCAAATACAGTGCGGCCACACATTACGAGGTCAGGACGTGCATTGAACAATGCCTCGTCAACCACGAAATACTCCTGCTCCCAACCGAGGGTTGCAGAAACTTTATCTACATTTTTATCGAAGTAGTTGCAAACATCAACTGCGGCATTGTTCAGCGCTTCGATCGCTTTCAGCAATGGCGCTTTATAGTCGAGAGATTCACCGGTATAAGAGATGAATGCAGTAGGAATGCAAAGTGTTTTACCCGTTCCGATCTCCATGATGAAAGCCGGAGAACCCGGATCCCATGCAGTGTATCCACGTGCTTCGAAAGTTGCACGCAGTCCACCATTAGGAAATGAAGAAGCGTCAGGCTCCTGTTGAATTAATGCATCTCCTTCAAATTGTTCGATCGGGGTACCATCGCTTTTCAGCGTAAAGAATGAATCATGCTTTTCTGCAGTAGTACCAGTCAGCGGCTGGAACCAGTGTGTGAAGTGTGTAACACCTTTGCTCTCAGCCCATGCACGGATACCGTTCGCAATCTGAGCCGCTACCGCACGGTCAATTTTCTGACCCGCTTTAATAGAACCCACCAGGCTTTTATAAGCTTCATCACTCAGGAACTCACGAGCCACTTTCAATGTAAACACATTGCTATTGAAGATCGCCGTAATTTTTTTGGATACCTCTACCTCAGTCGCTGGAGAAGTGCTGAGTTTAGAGATTGCATTAAAACGAAGAGACATATTTTTTCTAGTTTTCAGCAAAGCAAAGGAATTAGAAGAATTGAGCCAATTTTTTTTACACAATCTGGATTTTATTAAGAAAAATGTGGAAAAACGTAAAAAATAGCAGGATTAAACCAAAGATTATTAAAATCTGCTCAGGATTTATCTGAATTATTTATTTTCTTAATGTTAAAGATGGAGGGTAGAGGCACTCTTTTCCAGTCAGTACAGGCCACTACCACGGGGATGAGCAGTGGGATGGCGACACTACGGTAGCGGACGATAGCGCCAAGATTATTGACACTGAACCCAATCGTCAGCAGCAAACTGATCGCAAAGAACACACAGAAATATACCACATTCCTGTCGCGCGTCGCATTACGGTCGTGCCATATGATCGAAACAATAAAAAGAATCAGCAGGAGCAGTATTTCCACTGCGGCAACCATGGAAAAGAAGTGATGGATATCGGGAGGATAGGGGCGGAATGTAGACAGCGTGATCGCCTGGGGCGTGTTTATAATAAAGCTCATCACCGTAGGTTTCAGCTCTCTGATCGGAATGCTGGTAGTGCCTTTTAATTGCAGAAAGGCCTGCTGCTTGTCTACCACCGATTGAGGAAAATCGAGCGCGGGATGAATGTATTGGAGGCAGAAGAACAGTACACTGCCGATAGCATAAACAGCCACAAAGCATGTCAGCTTTTTATCGGGAAATCTCCGTGCGACCAGCCAGGCAATCAATGCCGGCGGGATCAGGATCAGCAGAAAATTTCTTAGCAAAAGGAAAATAAAGAGGGCGAGCAATATGCCCAGCCATCGCTTCAGCGGCCATCGTCTCTCCTCGAGACCCTTGTAAACGTGATAGATGATCAGGGCTATGCTCAGGAAGATCAGCCCTTCTTTATGGATTCCCGAAGTCCAGTACAGGAAAGACGGAACCAGGCAGAGCGCGGCAAGCACCAGCAATTTTTTCTCGGGAAAGATCTCTTTAAAAACCCTGTAAAGCGCGATCGGTCCAAATAAGGTGATGTAAGAGTAAAAAATTACGTTCACATAATAATTGCCCATGCTGAATATATCGAAGATGGACAGCATCTTGATCAGCACCAGTGTTTTCAGGTCATTCCAGTAAGAATTATCCGATCCGAGGAAGGCGTCAATCCGTGTATCTGGTTGACTGGAGTGGAAAAGATTGGTAAAATATTCTTGAGGATGGTCAGTGAGCAGTTTCAATTCTTCCAGGGAATGATAATGATAAGCCCAGGTATCCACCATTTCTGCATAACTGCCGTAATAGATCCCCACCCATCCATAGAAGATCCCGGCCATCACCTTGGCCAGAAAAAGGATCACCAGTTGATCTTTGTTCAGCCCGGAATTGATGAAAAAGCGGGTCCGGGTCACAAACCAGGAGAAGATCACCAGATAGGTTACAAAAAGAAGATATTCCAACAGCAGCTGTTTTGCTGCAAAATAGAAATAATCGGTGAATTAGTGGTTGCTAATCAAAGCGTAACCAGGTAAAAAGTCAAAACTAAAAAAAAGGCTTCTTCGGGGCGAAGTCACTTTTTTTACTTTTTAATTTTGACTTTTGACTTAGCCCCGCTTTCCCTAATTTTGCGGCTTCTCCAATCAATCTTCTACATGGAAATAACAGCAAAAACGGCGCAGCAGCTCAGACTGACTGAAGAGGAATTTGAACTGATCAAACAGAAACTGGGTCGTACCCCGAACTTCAATGAACTCTGCGCATTCAGCGGCATGTGGAGCGAGCATTGCAGTTATAAGAACTCCATCAAGTGGCTGAAAACCTTACCTCGTGAAGGTGGTAGAATGCTGGTAAAGGCAGGTGAGGAAAATGCGGGCCTGATGGATATTGGTGATGGACTTGGGGTCGTATTCAAGATCGAATCACATAACCACCCTTCTGCCATCGAACCATTCCAGGGAGCGGCAACCGGCGTTGGTGGTATCCACCGGGATATCTTTACGATGGGTGCGCGACCGATCGCTTCGCTCAATTCACTCCGGTTTGGTAAACTTGAAGAAGATAAAACACAACACCTGCTCTCCGGAGTGGTACACGGCATTGGCCATTATGGCAACTGCTTTGGCGTACCGACGGTCGGCGGTGAAATATATTTTGACGAATCTTACCATACCAACCCGCTGGTGAACGCGATGAGTGTTGGTATCGTCAAGAACGGTGAAACTGTTTCCGCAACTGCCCTTGGAAAAGGCAACCCCGTAATGTTCGTAGGTAGTGCAACCGGTAAAGATGGTATCGGCGGTGCTTCTTTCGCCTCTGCGGATATCACTGCGGAAAGTGCGCAGGACCTTCCTGCCGTACAGGTTGGCGATCCTTTCCAGGAAAAGAAACTGCTTGAAGCCTGTCTCGAAGTTATTCAGACCGGTGCCGTAGTTGGCATGCAGGACATGGGTGCTGCAGGTATCATCTGTTCCACTGCAGAAATGAGTGCAAAAGGTGGGGTAGGTATGCGTATCGACCTGGAGAAGGTTCCTACACGCCAGAGCGAAATGAAAACATGGGAACTGCTGCTGAGCGAAAGCCAGGAGCGTATGTTGCTTGTTGCTGAAAAAGGCCGTGAAGAGGAAGTTAAACGCGTTTTTGAAAAATGGGATCTTCCCTGTTCTGTGATCGGTGAAGTAACAGAAGATGGAATGCTGGATTTCTATATGAACGGAGAACTTGATGCTTCCCTTCCTGCAAATGAACTTGTGCTGGGTGGCGGCGCTCCCCAGTATGACCGTGAATATCGCGAGCCGAAATATCTCGCAGAGATCGCAAAATTCAAACCTGAATCAGTTGCAGTTCCGGAAGATCTGAAAGCCGTTGCGGAAAAGATCATCGCGCTTCCTTCCATCGCTTCCAAACGCTGGATCTATACGCAGTATGATAGCATGGTCGGAACAGTGAACACTTCCACCAATACGCCAACAGACGCAGCAGTAGTGGCGGTAAAAGGTACAACCAAAGGCCTTGCAGTTACAACAGATTGTAACAGCCGCTATGTATATGCAGATCCATACAAAGGAACAATGATCGCGGTAAGCGAAGCCGCGCGCAATATTGTGTGCAGCGGCGGGTTACCACTGGGAGTTACCAACTGCCTGAACTTTGGTAATCCTTACGACCCTGAAGTATACTACCAGTTTGTGAATGCGATCAAAGGCATGGGTGAAGCCTGCCGCAAATTTGATACGCCGGTTACAGGCGGTAATGTAAGCTTCTATAACCAGAACCCTGATGGCCCCGTAAATCCAACGCCGACCATCGGCATGGTAGGCCTGCTGGAAGATATCCGCGAAAAAATGACACTCGATTTCAAAGAGGAAGGCGATATCATTTATGTAGTAGGGAATATCACGGACGATATCAATTCGTCTGAATACCTCCACCGCGTTCTGGGAGTAAAATATTCTCCGGCTCCGCATTTTGAGCTGGAAGAAGAATATGCATTGCAACAACAAATAGCTTCGCTGATCAAAGATAAACTGGTACGTTCTGTACATGATGTAAGTGAAGGTGGTGTGTATGTAACGCTCTGCGAAAGCGGATTCAACCGCGAACTCGGTTTCTCCATCTCCACAAAAGGCGGTATCCGCAAAGATGCATTCCTCTACGGAGAAGGCCAGAGCCGCGCGATCGTCACCGTGGCATTAGCCAATGTGGAAGCGTTCGAAGCTGCCCTTAACGTGCCTTTCGAAAAGATCGGTGTGGTAAGCAGCGGTGAGATCGCTGTTGACGGCGATTTCTGGGGTACCATCGACTGGTGGAAAGACACTTACGATACGGCGATTGAGAATTATCTTGCGAAAGAGGATGCGGGATCGGCATTATCCTCAATTTGATAGAGTGTTTAGAATAGTTCGATGGCCGATGTTCGATGGCCGATGGCCGAGCTCCGCATATCGATCTTTAATAATAAAAAAAGAGACCTTCCGCTTAAGGAAGGTTTCTTTTTTATCAAAGGTATTAATTGGCGGAGCTCGGCCATCGGCCATCGGGCATCGGCCATCGTCTCCCTTCAGTCTTTCGCAATCTTCTTATAACTCGCCACCACCCCCCGTATCAGCGACGAACTGAATCCCCGGTGTTCCATTTCATTCAGGCCGGCGATGGTGCATCCTTTTGGGGTGGTTACTTTATCTATTTCCTGCTCGGGGTGGGTGCCTTTCTTGAGAAGGAGTTCGGCGGCGCCTTTGACGGTTTGGGCAGCAATGAGTGAGGCAGTAGTTGCATCGAAGCCGATCTCGAT
The DNA here is from genome assembly GCA_040509495.1 of Chitinophagaceae bacterium. GTDB lineage: Bacteria > Bacteroidota > Bacteroidia > Chitinophagales > Chitinophagaceae > Terrimonas_A. Next base: position 12,545 of record JBEVKW010000040.1, read on the forward strand.
GCCGCCTTGTATGTTGGCGCGGATGTAGCGCATGGCATACGCAGTGCCGCAGGCTCCGAGTATGGTGGCTGCCTCCATCAGTTTTTCATCAATGGTTACAACCTTGCCCAGCGTGCTGAACAGATCATTCACATATTTGACAGTTGCTTTATCAGCACTTTTGTTGCAAATGCAGGTCATACTTTCCTGGATGGCGATGGCGGTGTTCGGCATGGCGCGGAAGTAGGTTAGTTTTTTACCAACAAGCTCTTCCATGTCTGCCAGTAGTACACCCGTTACAACGGAGATGAGTGTTTTACTTTCATCAAGGGATTCTTTAACTGATCTGAGTACATCTGCCACCTGGAATGGCTTCACCGCCAAAATGATGATCTCGTTTTTGCTGACAGCCTCAGGGTTATCATCGGTAACGTGAACGCCCTTATCCTTCAATGACTTTAAAGTGTCCACATTCCGTTTGGTGACAGTGAGGTCTGCAGATTTGCTGAAACCGCTGTTTAATAAACCTTCTGCTATGGCTGTACCGAGATTGCCTCCACCGATGATGGCTATACGCTTTCCCATTATCTTCTTTTTTATAAAGATAAAGGATCATTAATTCTCTACCTATCCGGTCGGGTATTAATATATCTTGCCGCTATCCAGATCGAGGTGACAGAGTTCTTTGATCTTTTTTGTATAATGGATGTCCTGCACTGCTCCCCCAATTATTACACCCGGCAAAGGCAAAATAACAGGTACGGGTATGAATTTTTCCCTGACATTTTTTGTACCATGCCAGGTATAGCTGTTGCCCGTCCGATGAATCCGAAAAAATTCCTCGTGCTTATAATAGTACTTATTTGAACCATCACAGTAGCCCCAGGCATCCAACACCGGAACTTCTTCGCCTTTTGAGTTCTTGTAGTAAATGAACTCACCCTTCTTTTCTTTTTGTATGGTGTATTCCGTAACCTGTGGTTTGTTTTCCCTGAATTCGCTAAATGTGAAATAAATGCCTTTAACAGGAGCTTCAGAGAGCGCAGGGAAACTATTCCGGGCAGTGTTGAAGGAATCTATTTGATGAAGAGATAAACGTGTCCGTTGTTGATGTACTTGTTGCCAGTTCAGGCCACCTGCTTTTGCAAGACTTGCCTTCAATCCACCAGCAAGATATTCCGGCCCCTTTTGTTGCAGCCGGTCGTCGCTTGAAATTGTTGTGTCAATCCTGTACAAAGGGTAATATGTATCTTGAATTTCTGCATAAAACTCTGCTATTAATATCACGCCTGATTTCCATGGCCTGGTCCGCCTGGATGCTCTGGAGTTTTTGGTATCTGCGACAGACAGTTCTATATAATCAGTAAGTATCAGTTTCCTTATAAAACAGTGAAGCATACCGTCTTTGCCCGAGGCAGTGATAAGCGAAGAGTAATGATCCTGTATTTGTGCCCACCCGCCCTTTAACCGAATAAATTGATCTCCTCCAGGATTTTTCCTCATAACTCCAATGTAAGATGTGTCAGGTCTGGCATCATGAATTTTAATACCCGATACCGGCAATTCTTGACCGGCGTCAACTTTAAGTTTTGGAAGCGAATAGAAAGTTGTCTGGAATCCGCTGAATAAACTGTCAGAATCTTGTTGCGCCTGAACATTGATATACAAAAAAATAAAACAGGCTGGCCATATGAATCTGAATTGCATAAGTGAAACCATAGCTTTCCAAAATATCAATTTTCCACAAAAAAAACTAAGATTTTCGCTGCCAAGAAAATTCAATTAACTTTGCATGACCTCCCGGAAATTTTCCCAGAAAAATCTCTTTCGGATGGTCGGTTGGGCGACATTTTTCAACAAGCTTTATTCAAAATTGGTTCTCATAGATTAATTAACAGTAATGTTTACTCAAAGCTGTTTAAGGACCCTTTTTTTGTGAATTTTAGAAAATAAATTGACCGGTTATGGCTAAATACATATTTGTTACGGGGGGAGTTACTTCTTCGCTAGGTAAAGGGATCATCGCAGCATCTTTGGCAAAATTGCTTCAAGCCAGGGGATTAAGAGTTACCATCCAGAAATTTGACCCCTATATCAACGTGGATCCGGGTACGCTGAACCCGTACGAGCATGGTGAGTGTTATGTGACAGAAGACGGTGCTGAAACCGATCTTGACCTCGGTCACTATGAGCGTTTCCTGAACATTTTCACCTCCCAGGCAAATAACGTAACAACCGGTCGTATTTACCAGACCGTTATTAATAAAGAGCGGGAAGGAGCCTATCTTGGTAAAACAGTGCAGGTAGTTCCGCATATCACAGATGAGATCAAACGCCGTATGATGGTGCTTGGTCAGGGTGATAAATATGATGTAGTGATCACAGAGATCGGCGGTACCGTTGGCGATATCGAAAGTTTGCCATTTGTGGAGGCTGTACGTCAACTGCAATGGGAATTGCCGGAAGAAGACACTGTTGTGATCCATCTTACACTGATTCCTTATCTGAAAGCTGCGAAAGAATTAAAAACAAAACCAACCCAGCACAGCGTAAGAATGCTGAGCCAGGAAGGTGTTCACCCCGATATTATTGTTTGCAGAACAGAAAGATCTCTCAGCCCTGAGATCCGCAGAAAGATCGCCCTTTTCTGTAATGTAAAACCTGAAGCCGTTATAGAATCAATCGACGCTTCTACTATTTATGAAGTTCCGCTGATGATGATGCGGGAGAAGCTTGACATGATCTGCCTGAAGAAATTCAACATCGTTCCGACACAGGAGCCTGAGCTCGTGAAGTGGAAAGAATTTCTTGATAAACTGAAATATCCAAAGAACAAAGTAACGATCGGTTTGATCGGTAAGTATCTTGAACTCCAGGATGCCTATAAATCGATTCTCGAAGCATTTGTTCATGCCGGGGCGATGAATGAATGTGAAGTACAGATCCAGAATGTGCACAGTGAGTACATCACTGATACAAACGTGAAGGAAAAACTGGGCGGCCTCGATGGCCTGCTGGTTGCTCCCGGGTTTGGTATGCGAGGTGTAGAGGGAAAGATTATCGCTGTGAAATATGCACGGGAGAAAAAACTGCCATTCTTCGGTATTTGTTTAGGTATGCAGATGGCAGTGATCGAATATGCAAGAAATGTGATCGGGCTGAAAGACGCCCATTCAACAGAAATGGACCCTCAGACGGCAAATCCGGTGATCGACCTGATGGAAGAACAGAAAGAGATCACTGCAAAAGGTGGTACGATGAGACTCGGTGCATATCCTTGCGTAGTCAAGGAAGGAACGCTTGCTCATACCATTTATGGTAAAACAAATGTTAGCGAACGCCACCGTCATCGCTGGGAATTCAATAACAGCTACCTGGAACAATTTGAGAAAGCCGGGATGGTCGCAAGCGGTAAGAACCCGGCAACCGGCCTGGTGGAGATCGTGGAACTTCCCAATCACCCGTTTTTTATCGGCGTTCAGTATCACCCGGAGCTGAAAAGC
>JBEVKW010000041.1:0-8411 GCA_040509495.1 Chitinophagaceae bacterium
AGCAGCTTAAGCTTTTCATCAAACCTGTATGCCATATGTACATAATCCTTATGTTCTTTTAAGCCATCGGCGGAAAAGTCTAAGACGAATTCGTCTCTGAAAGAAAGGAAATTCTTGATTTTGAAACTAACTATCATAATTCTCAGCCCCCAAAATTTCCGAAAATATGTGATTTTTCCACATCGGGTGGATAAATAAACTATTCAGATCAATTTTTTTGATAAAATTTGCAAATATTCTGAGCCTGCGGATGTTTTTTAGATACGCTGGTTCAGTAAAATTGGCAAAACTCGCAAGAGACAAAACTAGGCATGCGTATGGAATTATCAAAAAAGTTCAGAATTCTTTCGATTGACGGTGGAGGCATTAGAGGTATTATACCGGCAAAAATACTGGCCGAACTTGAGGAATATCTGGAACAGCGTGGTGCTGAAAAGCATTTGCATAAGCATTTCGACCTTATTTGTGGAACTTCTACTGGCGCAATTCTCGCGGTTGGTCTTGCTCTTGGAATTCCTGCAAAAGACCTTTTAAGTTTTTATAAGACACACGCGAAAGACATATTCCCTAAATGGCTATTGAACTCTCACATGTTTAAAGGGGTATATCGCCCTATTTATGGAAGTAAAGTTCTTCTTGCTGCTTTGGAAAAAGCATATAGAAAGAGTGATGGGAGTACATCGCTGCTAAACGATGCAAAGACACGATTATGTATCCCTACATTCAACGGCGGATCCGGAGAAATAAACGTTTTAAAAACCAAACACCATCCCTCATATACAAGAGACTATAAAATTCCTGCCCACCACGCTGCAATGTCAAGTGCATCTGCTCCGATTTATTTTAAGCCACATAGCTTTTCGTTTAGCAACGAACTTGGAGAAGGAGCTAATATCAACATGATAGACGGAGGTGTATTTGCTAATAATCCTTCGCTAATTGGTTTATTTGAGGCGACGGACAAGTTGAATCGTGAGTTCAAAGATATAATGTTGCTTTCCTTGGGCACCGGTAAGGGTAAGCATGTCTTAAGAAAAAGGTGGAAAGCGCCAAGTATGAGATACTGGTTATTTCCCAATCCAAGAGCATTCGATATTATTCTAGATTCTCAAGCTCAGAGTACTGAAGAGTATATGGCATTTTTAAACAGGAGTTTGGAAAAAATGGGAAGTGGGATAACATATGCTAGAGTTCAACATGATTTCCACGGGAATTCGATTTCGTTAAACGCTTCAAAAAAATCTGATCTTGAGAGACTAGAGATGGCAGGTGAGGAATTAAGTAAAAAACATTTAAGCAATATTGCAAAAACCTTTTTAAATCTTTAGAAATGGCTAATTGTGATGAATTATTTAAAGAATATAATGATAACATTTCCCTTACGAAAAGCAAGAAAGATGCAATGGCATCTTCAAAAGAGTCTTTACGAGACCGCATTAAGAACTATTTTAAAGAGAACCATTCAGCTTATACACCTAAGTTTTATATCCAAGGTTCATACAAAATGAAAACAGGTATTAGGACTAAGGACGATATCTGTGATCTTGATGACGGAATTTACTTTTTTCGTGAACCAGACGTGGCAGCTACTACTCTACAGGGATGGGTTTGGGATGCCGTAAATGGTTATACAGATCAAGAACCTGAGCATAGAGAAAAGTGCATTCGAAATATTTTTACTAATGACTATGAAATAGATATGCCGATCTATTATAAGGTCGAGGGTGAAGAATATCAACTAGCAGTCAAAGATCAAGGATGGGAGAAAAGTGATCCTAAAGCACTAATAAAATGGTTTAATCAGCAAAAAGACGTGAATGGTCAGCTTATTCGAATAGTCAAATACCTTAAAGGCTGGGCTGATCATAAAAGAAACAGAATGCCTAGTGGTCTTGCAATGACAATTCTAGCATGTGATGCAAAGACCAAAATTGTATACAACGACCGTGACGATATTACTTTAAAGGATACGTTGAAGGAAATAAGAAAAGCTCTTAAAGAGGATTTTAAATGTATCGTTCCAGTTGTACCTGGAGACGACCTGTTTGCAAATTATAGCGAGACTCGTCGAAAAAATTTTCTAAATGCTCTTGATAAATTTATTGACGACGCGGATAATGCTTTGCGAGAAGGAAATGAATTAAAAGCTAGTCATTTGTGGCAAACGCACTTAGGGGATAGATTTCCGGACGGCAAAGACGAAGTTATTTCTAATTCTCAGAATATAGGTTTAATCGGAGGTGCGAAAACATCAAATCCATGGGCGAGATAGAAGCGTTTAGGCTTTTTTACGAACAAATTCCCGAGGTAACAAAAGCCTTTCCGAAATTATCAAAAAGTAACAGTCCTAATGGAATAACTATATTAAAGGGTGAAGTTGACCTCATTGACGAGTTTGGTATATGGCGAGATAGCTTTGATATTGAAATTCACCCAACCGAATTATTCCCTTATCGATTTCCTGCAGTATTTGAAACGGGAGGTAAAATACCTAAAAATATTGATTGGCATGTTTTTGAGTCGAGCGGAAAGTGCTGCATAAGAGTAGGCGCTGAGGAGGCGTTTATTTGTAAGAATGGAATCTCTCTTATAGAATTCGTTACTATGGAAGTGTTGCCATATTTTTTTAATCAAACATTTCGAAGGTTAAATGGTTTTTTTATCCGTGAACGTTCGCATGGGCTCTTGGGTGCTGTAGAGTTCTATCTAGAAAAAATGCGTGAAGCTGATATATTTAAAATGATTAAGTATTTGGAGTTCATTTGTACATGCAAAGAACCAGGAAGAACTTCACTGTGCTTTTGCGGAAGCGGCTTAAAATATAGGAAATGCCACAGAGACAGATTTCGTATAATGCATTCGATAGGAATATCAATAGTGATTCAAGATTTGACGGAATTGAAGGACGTTTTAAACAGGCATTAAAATAACAGCCATTGATGACCAGATATTTAATATGTTTTCGCCACAAGACCATATAGTTCAAGAAAATATAGAGCAAGAGCTCTCCCAGCTTGGATTTTCTATTGAAAAATCCAATGCGCAATCATTAGCTAGTTTTCTTAATGATCATTTTGCAAATTTTGATATTTTCTCCTTCGTTGTGAAAATTGATGGCATTCTTGGCAGTCATTGTTTAAAAAGTGCGAACAAAAAAGTTATAATCCAATATGAACCACCGAGATTAAAAATTTCTTATGTAGAGGATGGATTAAGAGTTGCTTTTGAAAGAAGTTTTATCAAACAAAATGGTGAAGTTGATGTTTATCATGAATTCTTTTCTTTACCGAAGAGTTCACAAAATAGAGGGATAGCAAGAGAGGTTCTCAAGGTAAGTATTCAACAATATGTAAATGTCAAGGCGAATAAGATTTTTCTAAATGCTGGCTTGGATAATGGAGGATATACTTGGGCAAAATGTCATTTTTATGCTACAAATAGAAAAGAGGTCGAGAAAATCTTAAGCAAGGCCGAGAACATGTTAGAACCGGCTCAATTTAACCCTATCAAAAGGATATTTGATAATCACTATGCGAAACATTCTACTGGATCTCCATTCCCAATGATTAAATGGGCTGAAGTGCCTTATATGGAAAGTGTTTTAATTGGCACTAATTGGGCAGGAGTGCTTGATTTGCGAAATACCCAACAATTTAGTAACTTTATTGACTATGTTCTTCGACGATAACAATAGGAATTTGGGAGACTCGGGTGAAATTGCAGAAGAATTACTTGCTGGATTACCTGAGCTTCGAAATAAGTGCGCAGTCATTCAAAAGACTGTTGAGGATGAGGACTTTTCCTTAGAGGAGGCTTTAACTTTATATGGGGTATCTCAAACACAGTATAAGAGTTTTTTACTTTTGAAATTCTTCGAAGAAATCGAGGAACTAGTTGTTGCTCTTGTAATAGTTGACGGAGGACATCCAAAGGATCCTAAAAGCCATTACTTAAAGACAATAGATATTTTAGAGGAGAGTTATAAGAAACTCGTAGCTCCACGCGATCAAAAGTCAAAAATTGTTTTAGATCATTGGGCCGAACTTCATAAGTCTGTAAAAGACACGAGCGTACCATGGTATAAGTCATCCGAAATACCCAGCAAGGGTGTCAATAAATCAAGCCGGGTTAAGAAGAATAAATAAAAATACTGGTTTTCAAGCGACACGAAGCCCTTTCATTACCAATATGCCTTTAAAGCAACTCCTCTATTTTCCACTCCCAAAATCAAAAATCAATTTATACTTTTTTGTACACACGCTTCCGTAACTTTGCGGATGATGAAAACAGAAATAGAAAAACCTGCCAGGCCGATCCACGATTCTGAAGATTACCTGGAACAAGCGATACAGGCCGAGTATAAGTACGGTTTTGTCACGGATATTGAGGCGGATGAAGCTCCTAAGGGGCTGAACGAGAACATCATACGTTTCATTTCAGCCAAAAAGAATGAACCAGCATGGATGCTCGAATGGCGCCTGAAAGCTTTTGCCCACTGGCAAAAGATGAAAGAACCCAATTGGGCGAATATCAAATATGATCCGATTGATTACCAGGATATTAAGTACTATTCTGCCCCCAAGCAGAAGATCAAACCCGGTAGCCTGGATGAGATCGATCCGGAACTCCGGAAGACCTTCGAAAAGCTCGGCATTTCCCTCGATGAACAGAAACGACTGACCGGCGTGGCCGTGGATGCCGTGGTGGATTCCGTGTCCATCGGCACCACCTTCAAAGCCCAGCTTGGTGAGCTCGGCATCATCTTCTGCTCCATCAGCGAAGCCATCCAGGAACACCCGGAGCTGATCAAGGAATACCTCAGCACGGTCGTGCCTATTACAGATAACTATTTCTCCGCGTTGAATGCTGCTGTATTCACCGATGGATCATTCGTTTATATACCAAAAGGCGTCCGCTGCCCGATGGAACTGTCCACCTATTTCCGGATCAATGCCGAAAATACGGGTCAGTTCGAGCGTACCCTGATCATCGCCGACGAAGGCAGCTATGTTAGCTACCTCGAAGGTTGCACCGCCCCGATGCGCGACGAAAACCAGCTGCACGCAGCCGTGGTGGAACTCGTGGCCATGAAAGACGCGGAGATCAAATACTCTACCGTTCAGAACTGGTATCCCGGCGATAAGAACGGCGTGGGTGGGATCTACAACTTCGTGACCAAACGCGGGATCTGCAAAGGCGATAACTCCAAGATCTCCTGGACACAGGTGGAAACCGGGTCGTCCATCACCTGGAAATACCCAAGCGTAATATTAAAAGGCGATAACTCGGTCGGGGAATTCTATTCCGTGGCCGTGACCAATAACTACCAGCAAGCTGATACCGGTACCAAAATGATGCACCTCGGGAAGAATACCAAGAGCCGCATCGTGTCAAAAGGGATCTCGGCGGGATTCAGTAATAATAGCTATCGCGGATTGGTACAGGTGAATAAGAACGCGAGCAATGCACGCAACTTCTCTCAATGTGATTCGCTGTTGCTGGGGGATAAATGCGGCGCGCATACGTTTCCTTATATAGAAGTGAAGAATAGCAGCTCAATGGTGGAGCATGAAGCGACGACGTCGAAGATTGGGGAAGATCAGTTGTTTTATTGCAACCAGAGAGGGATGGATACGGAGACGGCGGTGGCGCTGATCATAAATGGATTTGCGAAAGAGGTGATGAATCAATTGCCGATGGAGTTTGCGGTAGAGGCGCAGAAGTTGCTGGCTATCTCCCTGGAAGGTAGTGTTGGATAAATTGACTGGCGTATCAGGAACGCAACGAGCGCAACGATACGCCACGAACGCAACGAGTGTACTACTGGATAGAAATTCGTTGCGACCGTTGCGGTTCGTTGCGTTCGCCGCGTTCCAACTACGCCGCACAAACAAAGTACAATAACAAAGAAAAATAGTTAGTTCAATGTTGAAGATCGACAACCTGCAAGCAGGTATTGAAGGAAGAAAAATTCTCAAAGGCATCTCCCTGGACATCAAGCCTGGTGAAGTGCATGCCATCATGGGACCGAATGGTTCCGGTAAAAGCACGCTGGCGTCGGTGCTGGCGGGCCGTAAAGATTATGAAGTGCTGGGTGGTTCTGTAGAGTTCCTCGGTAAAGACCTGCTTGACCTGGAGCCGGAAGAACGCGCGGGAGAAGGCCTGTTCCTCGGGTTTCAATACCCGGTGGAAATTCCAGGACTGAGCACGACCAACTTTATCAAGACAGCCGTAAACGAAGTACGCAAGTATCGTGGTGAAGAGCCGCTGGATGCTGTGAAGTTCCTGAAGCTGATGAAAGAGAAAATGGCGCTGATGAATATCGATCAGTCATTGCTGAGCCGTTCACTCAATGAAGGGTTCTCCGGTGGTGAAAAGAAGCGCAACGAGATCTTCCAGATGGCGATGCTGGAACCGAAACTCGCGATCCTGGATGAAACGGATTCCGGTCTGGATATCGATGCGATCCGCGTGGTATCGAATGGCGTGAATAAGCTGCGCAATAAAGACAATGCCGTGCTGCTGATCACGCACTACCAGCGCCTGCTGGATTATATCGTTCCTGATTTCGTGCACGTATTATATAAAGGACGGATCGTGAAGTCTGGCCCGAAAGAACTGGCATACGAGCTCGAAGAGAAAGGATATGATTTTATTAAAAACGAAATTGATGCGGCAGAGCTGGCTGACCAGGTCGCGGAAATAAACAAGTAATGGATACAACGACTTATATAAAGGAACAATTCGAACAGTTGCAGTCGACCGATAGCGGCAGCGGGCTGAGCGCCAAAAGGCAGGATGCTTTTGCGGCATTCAGCACGATGGGCATTCCGACGACGCGTCATGAAGAATGGAAGTACACGAGGATCGGAGGTTTTTTCAATAAATCTTTTGAGATCGGCGCGTCGAAATCAATCGATATCGATGCGTATCGGTTGCCGGGTCATGAAGTGGCGAATGAACTGGTGTTTGTGAATGGTCAATATGCAGCGGATCTTTCAACGATCCGTTCGGCTGAACTGAACGTGGTGGCGCTGGAAGATGCATTGACAAATGAATATGCTGAGATCGTAAATAAACATTTCAATCATAGCGCGCAATACCTGAAAGATGGGATCAACGCGTTGAATACGGCTTTTGTAACAAAGGGAGCGGTGTTTATCGCGGTGAAACGCGGGAAGATCGTTTCGCACCCGGTTTATATTTATAATATCACGGATGGACAGGTGCTGGCATTGCCAAGAACATTGGTTCATCTGGGTGAGAATGCACAGATACAAATTGTTGAAACGTTTGCAAACGTTGGCAATGCGGAAAGTCTGACGAACCAGGTGATGGAGATCGTTGTTGAAAAAGATGCCATTCTTGACTATGTCAAAATTCAGAATGAGCATGCGCAAGCAAGCCAGGTGAGCACAACGCATATCCGTCAGACAGGTAAAAGTCTGGCGAATGCGGTGACGATCTCTCTGAATGGCGCGATCGTACGGAACAATACGAACGTGGTGATGGAAGATGCGTATTGCGAAGCGCATTTGTATGGGTTGTATTATCCGAAGGGGAATACGTTGATCGATAATCATACGGTTGTTGATAATGCGCAGCCGAATTGTTATAGCAATGAGTTGTATAAAGGCATGCTGGATGAGAATGGAACGGGTGTGTTCAATGGGAAGATCTTTGTGAGGCAACCTGCTCAGAAAACGAATGCGTTCCAGAGCAATAAGAACGTTTTGTTATCAGATACGGCGAGCGTGAATACGAAGCCGCAATTGGAGATCTTTGCGGATGATGTGAAGTGTTCGCATGGATGTACGGTGGGGAAATTGGATGAGGAGGGATTGTTTTATTTGCAATCACGTGGGGTTCCTGAAAGAACGGCGAAGGCGATGTTGTTGCATGGGTTTGCGGGGGATGTGATTGAGAAGATTAAGATTGAGGTGATTAGGGAATATGTAGATGGGTTGGTGAGTGAGAGACTGGGGTACGAGGGATAGTTTTTTGAATTGAAAGGGCGTAGAAGGAACGCAACGAGCGCAACGATACGCGGCGGACGCAACGAATTTCCTTATAGTAGGACACTCGTTGCGTCCGTTGCGGTCCGTGGCGATCGCCGCGTTCCTTTTACGCCAGCTAAACTATAAGTCATGATCGACACAAAAGATACAATACTGAAGAAGACATTCGACGTGGAAGCATTCCGCGAGCAGTTCCCGATCCTGAAACGCCAGGTGAAAGGGTATCCTTTGATCTATCTCGATAATGCTGCAACTTCTCAAAAGCCGCAGGTCGTCATCGACGCACTGGTGAACTACTACTCCGGTTTTAACGCAAATATTCATAGAGGGATTCACTCACTCGCTGAAGAAGCAACTGCAGCTTTTGAAGCAACGCGCGATACCGTGAAGGAG
>JBEVKW010000042.1:0-3922 GCA_040509495.1 Chitinophagaceae bacterium
ATAATGCCGAAGTAAGACAAATCAATAATGGATATCTCATTTTATTTCCCCAGGATTTTTACTTGGTGTTAGTTTTCTGTCAACAGCGATATAAAGCTTTCCTTGCGCATAAAGATACATGTGAGTAGGGGTAACAACAACGCGAAAGTTTCCTTTACTCGCATCTCCCCGCTGCGCTAAATTCAAATCGTCACCTAAACCTTGCCGTCCTTTACGAACGTCTCCAGACTGAAGATAGCCAGACCTAGGAAACATTGCTCTTCGACCTTCATTAGTGTGCGTATGAACACCGATTTCTCCATTATTTGGACTACTGGTTCTGAATGATTTTGAGGACGACCATTAAGCAAGGGGTCAAATGCTCTTAAAGGAAGATTACTGTTACGTCTTACATCGTTTTCTGCGTCTATAGCCTTACACCCTTGATTACATGTGTTTAAAATATACTTGTAATAGCCATGACCAAATTCATGAAACATTGTAGAATAATTGGGCCTACTGATATCCTGACCAAAAACACCTTTTACAGTTCCTTTATAGGGCTGCTGCTGGATTAAAATCTCGACAGCATACTTCCCTAATTCTCCATTGAATTTCTTTTCCAGCGTCATCCCTCCTCCTTGATGCTCGAGCGTTATTACCGAAACAGTAGTTCCATCTTCAAGGAGAGCCTTCGTGCCTTCCGGCAATGTCTTGATCGCATAATCTTTATCGACGATGTTTATACCAAAATTCTCTTTACCCTCTATCATGCCTTTCAACTGTGTTAAAACACCCTTTTGCTCACCATTTAATTTTTTATATAGCTTTTTATCAATAGTGACCTCTCCGTCTTCAGCAATTTTTACAGGGTTCAATTTCCCTTTCTTTAGATTTAACGCTTTGGCCGTATGGTCTAGTATTGTTTGATCACCTTCTTTATGTCTACTATAGACAGTGTCACCTAAAATATCGCTATATAAGATTGGATTATTCCCCAGTGCAGCGTAAGGGCTTTCTATCTCATTGGGCTTGGGATCTATTTGCGAAAATCTTCCTATTTGTGGGTCATGCGTGCGATAAACAGATTCGTAAAGGTTTAAATTAAAGTCGTTGTTAAACTCATAGTTTTGATATTTCCGCTTATTCTCAGGTTCTCCGAACGATAATGCTTTCGAACTGATTATGGATCGTCCGTTTGGTCAGCTGTTGCTGATGGCAATAACGAAGAAACCCGAAAAGGTAACGATAGTTCATCGATGTTATACTTCCCGGTAAAGCTCATGAAACGGGCAATGTACTTTCCATAAGCGGATACAGAGACAGCAAAACTAAAACAGCTTATACGCGTTAAAAGCAAAAGCCCGTCGGTGTGCCGGGCTTTATCGTTTAATTACAGTTAAGTTCACTAATCATCTCCCTCATAAAATGCAAACACTATAAAATCATGTACCCTACGATCTTTAACATTTTCATCGACTACTACAAAATTACTCTCGATGAAAAAATCTGAAACATGCGCATTACTATCTGTAACAATATCGTCGAACAATTCACGCTCTTTTTCAGATGGATGTGTTTCATAAACCGCAGACAGCAACATTCTTTTATGCTGCATATCAAAATCCAGAAAGATTTTACGTAAATTATTTGTCACTTTAAAAGGCAAGAAGCGTAATACCGTGAGATATAAAAAAAATTTCTTTTCTTCCTGATCCATATTTCTATTTAAAAGATGTAGTACTTGGGTGTATAGGTACGACTGTCGCAGATGTACCTCCTTTAATTAAAAACTTATTAGTAGGTATTGTGGTACCGCTATTATTGTAATAACCAATTACATTATTATACTGAACATGAACTCTGTTTTGAGCCGCGTTAGTACTTAATACAGATGCCTCACCCCTATGAAAAGCATCCAAAGCTTTTTGAGCATCGGAAACGTTATTTAAATAGCTTTTTGTACCTAATTATAAAAAAGAATGCCTGCGCATCTTTTCTGCCTTTGGATCTTGCGTCATCCATCTTCCAATCTGATTATCGTACATTCCTACCACATAATCCAACCATTCTAGTCCTGACCCATCACTGAACTCTTTCCGCTGTTCTTCCTTACCGTTGAACTTGATCTTATTCTCAGACCCTCCCAACGATAATACCCTCGATGATATTCCCGCCATCGTCAATCCAAACGGATAATATTGATTCTCCTCCAACAACCCTCCTCTTACATGCGTCACCTGTAAATTATCAAAGAACACATCTACATTCGTCTCATTGCTCACGTAAATATACAAGTATCCGTTCTTATACACCGGCAATTCGTTCTGTTGAATTGCTTCACCACGCCACCTGCTTCCACCACGTCCGCACCACTGGAACTCTCGACAAATTTGAACTGCTCATCAAACAACACCCAGTTCAGATAGGCTTTTGGCTTGCCTGAAACATTCGGCTGTGTCGCTAAAAATAATCCGACCTCCGGGTTCAATAACGTACTGGTGAGATCACCGGCAACCACTTTACCGCTGCTCACGCCGGGGGCGCTGCCTATCAACGCCGATACGATCGAACTCAGTGGACTGGTATTCGTACTCCCTGCACTTCTCCTCCACCAGGCACTTGCTTTAAGATGGAACTTATCGCCTGCCATTACTTTCAGCAGCATAGCCGGACCGATCCTATTACCCCCACCATTCACCTTCGCTACTTTGTTATTGGGATTCGAATAGGTGGTATCAAGCGGGTAGCCGGAAGGCTCATACATAGGATCATCTGGACTCAGTTCTTCCGAATATCTTCCTATTAACTTACCTACTGAATTTATTAAATAAAAATATAAATCTGGATTATCTCCCATGTCTTTTACATCGCCTCTGCCTCTTTTATCGCTAAAAGTCTCATTAGCCTTACCACTTCCTTCATAATGAAAGTGAATACCAGCGACAATTTTCGCTCCTTTCGGAACTTTATGTGCAGGATCACGTGGGCCGGGTGATTTAGCCCATCTTAGATCCTTCGCAGAAGACTGAACGGGTTCGGTAAACCCGAAAACTTCTTTACCATTAACCTTCATTGAATAAAATATCGCCGAATATTCTTCATGCTTACTTCCTGCGCCGAAATGGCCGTAAAGCTTAGCCCACGCAAATACAGCCAAATCTCTTGTCCTGTAATATGGCGGTGCCGTATTGGGACTAACTGGAAACATTCCATTAAAATCAATATACCGAATCGGATTATCATATACATATGCATACGGACTCCATCGTCTTGAAATATCGGCAAAATGATCCTGCACCCCGAACCTTCCTGTCTGCGCATCGTACATCCTCGCTCCATAATCCAGCCACTCTAATCCACTTCCATCACTGAACACTTTTCTTTGTTCTTCCCTACCGTTGTATTTGTATTTATTTTCAGGCCCTCCGAACGATAACTCCTTACTGGATATACCTGCCATCGTCAACCCAAACGGATAATAATGACTCTCCTCCAATCATGCCTCCGCGCTATTTATACAACTTAAATTCGATTTTTTTAATCTTACCAGAAGAGTCTTTAAATATTTCGTAAATAGAATTATTTGTTACTACAAATTTGAAGCTTTCATCGAAAATATATTTATTGATTTCTATCGCTAAAGGCACTGTGATATTTATTTCTCCCGAAGAAATAGGTTCTAGCTTTACCCATTTAGATTCTCCTTGAGGAAATACAACTTTCAAACTAAAAACCGTTTGACCTGAGAACTTACATTCATCAAAAGCAGGCATACAACTTTTCATCGTATCATTATTAAAATAGATGACAGCATCCTCCAATATATCAGTAGTGCTGTTTCTCACCCAATTAATTTTCAAGCTATCTGACTTTAAAGTTGACTTAGTCGACACCATAGCAGGGAAATCTTTTTTATTTATCTCGTTTGATAAAACTAATG
>JBEVKW010000043.1:0-3468 GCA_040509495.1 Chitinophagaceae bacterium
GGCCGCCTTCAATTCAGAAGGCGGCCTCTCTTTTATAACATCAGCAGGCTTAAAACCCTTTCTTTTCATTTGCTTTCTGCATCGGGTTAGGAGCAGGAGCGGCTGTTCTAAGCGTCGCTTGTTTTTGCTTGAATATTGTGAAGCGCGAAGGCGTTACAGCTTTATTCCAGGTATTGTTGCTGGTATCAATGTCAGCAGTTTCGCGCAGCGGATCGAGTTGAATGGAGGCTACTTCTTTGTTCTTGATAAATGTTTTCACCACATTCTTTTCATTCAGGCGCCAAATCTGCGCGGGAATACGTTCAATTTCTTTGGTGCCGTCTTTGTAGGTCCATTCGATGATGATCGGCATAACCAGTCCACCCTTATTACTGAAGCTGAGTTCATACATATGGCGATTGCCGTAGGTTGCTTTGTCTGCATCACTGAGGGTTTCGCGGCCAGACAACATTTTATATGTAACGGCAGATGTATCCAACGGTTCTATGCCGCGTGCGTACTTCCAGTAAAAATCTCGCAATGAAGTGTCTTTATCTGTCTGGAAGGAAAGCTGCTTATTGTCCCGGTTGCGGATCTTAGAGATATCATCAAGGCCGGTTCCCATTGGTTTGTCCAGCTTGCGGGTGATTTCACGATCACTTAAGCCAGGCACAGCTGCTGCAAGATCGGGTACTGCATATTTTACGCTGTCGAGTGAAATGTCGCAGGCATCGGTTCCGTAGAACCAGCCTCGCCAGAACCAATCGAGATCTTCACCGCTTGCATCTTCCATGGTACGGAAGAAATCAGCCGGCTCTGGATGTTTGAATGCCCAGCGGCGCGCGTATTGTTTGAATGCATAGTCAAACAGCTCGCGGCCCATGATGGTTTCGCGAAGAATGTTCAAACCCGTTGCGGGTTTGGTGTATGCATTCGGGCCAAATCCAACAATATTCTCCGAGTTGCTCATGATCGGCTCCAACTGATCTTTTGGAAGCTTCATGTAATCGACAATAGCGTAAGCCGGCCCCTTTCCGCGAACGGGGAATTTATTGTCCCACAATTCTTCGGTCAGATATTCTACGAATGAGTTAAGGCCTTCATCCATCCAGCTCCATTGTCTTTCATCGCTATTGATGATCATAGGGAAGAAATTATGACCCACTTCATGTATCACTACTCCCAGCATGCCATATTTGGTGGCTTCCGCGTAAGTGCCATCTTTTTCCGTGCGACCATAATTGAAGCAGATCATTGGATATTCCATGCCATTAGCTGCTTCGACGCTTTGTGCGACCGGGTAAGGGTAAGGGATGGTGAAGTCTGAATATGTTTTGATCGTATGCGCCACAGCTTTGGTAGAGAACGGACGATAAAGCCCGTGTGCTTCCTTGCCGTAAAAACTCATGCACATGATCTTTTTGCCTTCGATGGTAACCGGCATGGCGTCCCACATGAATTTGCGGCTGCTTGTCCATGCAAAGTCACGCACACTATCGGCTTTAAAGATCCAGGTTTTTGTTGCCTGGCTTTTGTTCTTTTCCGCTGCTTTTGCTTCGTCGAGTGTGACGATCTCAACAGGTTCGTTGAAGTTCGTCTGGGCTTTTTTCCAGCGGGCAAGTTGTGTTGCATTCAGTGTACTCGCGTAGTTGGTACATTCCCCGGTAGATCCTACGACGTGATCGGCAGGTACGGTCATTTGCACTTTGAAGTTGCCGAACGTAAGGGCAAACTCCCCACGGCCGGTGAACTGATGATTCTGCCAGCCCTGGAAATCGCTGTATACGCAAAGGCGGGGATACCATTGAGCCATGGTAAACAGGTAGTTTCCTTCTTCAGCGAAGTATTCATAACCGCCGCGGCCACCTTTTGACATACGGTCGGAGATCTTGTAGTTCCAGTCGAGTTTAAATACGAACTGCTGATTCGGTCCGAGGGTTTTTGGCAGCTCAACCCTCATCATTGTCTTGTTGACTGTATACTTCAGTGGTTTGCCGGCAGCATCTGTAAGTTTTACGATGTTGAAGCCATAACCATTATCTTTTTTGCTCTCTTCTGTTTTGTCGATCACGGAGGTGCTTACCTGCGTGGACATGGCGTTGCTTGTCTGGTAATTGGCATTGTTGACACTGCTGTGTTCATTCTCGTCAAGCTGCAGCCAAAGGTAAGTGAGTGTAGTAGGGGAGTTATTGAAATATGTTACCGTTTCACTGCCGGTTAAAAGCAATGCTTTCTCATCCAGCTTACACTTGATATCGTAATCGGCGCGTTGCTGCCAGTATTTGGGGCCGGGAGCTCCGCTTGCTGTGCGGTATTCGTTTGGCGTAGGCATGATCGTGCCTAACTGCTCAAAGCTGTTACCATGATTGCTGCCAGGATTGTTTTTGATGTTCTGCGCATATAGTGCAGCAGAAGCCATCAAAAGGCCAACGGCAAGAGTGATTTTTTTCATGTGTGTTTGTTTATGAGCGATGTCCGATGCTCGATGTTTGATGTTCAGTGCTCGGTGATTGATGTCTTATTGCGATTACTAATAGATATGCTGTTACCCGGGGCTTTGTATCCGATCGTCGATCATCGAATCACGCCGTATGTCTTTTCAAATTAAAGCGATCCGATCCTCTCCAGCGCCATTTTTAAGGAGAGGCTGAATACAGCTGCCGATAGAAAAATGACCCATTCGCGTCTTTCCACCCGGCAGACGTTTACGATCAGATGGGCGATCAGTAACAAGATCAATACAACAACGATCTGCCCTGCTTCCAGTCCGGCATTAAAACCCAGCAATCCTGATACGATCCCCTGGTCTTTCGCCAGCATTGGCCGGATGGAATTGGCAAATCCCATTCCGTGTATCAGTCCAAAGAACAATGCGATGAAATAATTGATCCTGATGGAACGGGGCGTAAATTTTTTTTGGAAAAGGTTGCTGAATGCCGTGATGACGATCGTACACGGGATCAGGAATTCTACCCAATTGCGGTTGAAACGCACCACATCCATCACGCTGAGAGCGAGTGTAAGCGAATGGCCGATAGTGAACGCCGTGACCAGTATCAGTACCTGCTTCCAGTCTTTCAGCAGGTAAATTGCTGCGATTGCGGCAATAAAAAGCTGATGGTCAAGGGCGTCGGCGCTAATAATATGCTCCCAGCCGAGTCCGAAATAAAAGCTGAAATCTTCCATACAATGGTGAACCTTTCCCTGTATTTTGCCGTCTGTATTGAAAGTTTCAAAATAAGGCAGAGTTTCGCATCTATCAAAAAAAAATATAGTAATGGGAGTATTGTTCAATAAGTGGTGGATGGCTTTGCTGGTTACGTCGCTGGTCTTTTCAAATAAGGAAGCTGATGTTCCGGTAGTGGAGATGCATCCGATACATTTAAGCGTGACTGAGATCAATCATAATGCGGCGGATAGAACGCTTGAGATCAGCTGTAAGATCTTCACGGATGATTTCGAAAAAGTACTGGCACAGAATTATAAGAC
>JBEVKW010000044.1:0-14673 GCA_040509495.1 Chitinophagaceae bacterium
AATCAGTTACGATACCTCCGGGCGCCACGGTTTTGATACCGATATTGAACCTTTCGAGTTCAAATGACATACTTTCACTCCATCCTTCCAGCGCCCATTTGGTGGCATGATAAACGGAACTGATCGGAAATCCGAAGATACCCCCAATGGAGGTGGTGGTAATGAACAGCCCGCTGCCTTTTTCCCTGAAGTAAGGAATGAAAGCCTGGGTAACCCGGATCACACCCAGCAGGTTCGTATCGAACTGGCGAACGATCCTGTCGTCGCTGATCGCTTCCAGTGCGCCCATGAGTCCATATCCTGCATTATTGAAAACCACGTCGATCTCATGAAGGGCGATTGCCTCTTTTATGGTCGACCCGATCTGTGCGATGTTGGTAACATCCAAAGGCAGGAGTGTTACATTTTCCAGTTGATTCAATTCAGTTTCCTGGTCGATATTGCGCATGGTCGCGATCACATTCCAGCCGTTTGAATGGAACAGTTTTGCGGTTGCTTTTCCTAATCCTGCTGATGCGCCGGTGATAAAGATTGTCTTTTTCATTTTGTTTTTGTTTAATGATTGTGATGTAAAATTGGCTCCGAACCGCGAGCTCAATGTTTCCAAAGAGGGGTAAGATGTTTCCAAAATGCTGGTGCTTCGCGTGAACCGTTTACAACCATTTGCATCTTTTCTGCCATTGCTGCACGCAAACCTTAACGGGTGTGATCTGTCTAATTTGTATTTTGTGGTAGTTACATCGCCACCTGTTTATGAGATATATCCTTCTTTTCCTGATCTTTTGTAGCTGTTGTGGTCGCCTTTCCGGCCAGGGTACGGCAGCTGCCCGGGTGAAAGCGCTGCTGTCAAAGGCGGCCGCTCAGCGGGCTCCGTATGGAGATACTTCCAGGAAGGTGAACGTCGCTTTGCAATACGCAGAGGAAGCCATTGCGATCGCCGAAAAGAACAGGCTTGATAAGCTGGCTTATGAAGCCGGTATGCTGAAGCTCGATATCCTTCATTTTAGTGGCAGAGTCCAGGCCATGGATCAGTGGCTTGTTTCAACGCGCGATTCGCTGAAAGCCGAGATCGCACGCCAGATCAGCAGCTATTACAATGATGGCTTTTTTGTGCCAAGAAACACTTCCAAAGCGGTTGAGTATGCAAAACTTTCCGCAGAACTAAGCCAGCGGCCAGCTGATCTTATCAGGCGTATCAATGCACATAATCAATTAGCCTTTGTTTACTGGACTGACAAAGACCGGGATAATGCAGAGATCCATTTTACAGAGGTTGTCAACCTCGCGCGGGGGATGAGATCAGAACATGCCGCCTTCCCCTACCAGTACCTGATGATCATCAATGAGGTCAAAGGCTATCTGAATAAGTCGGTCCAGATCGGGTTGGATGGCATCCGCTACCTCGAGTTCTCCGGCAACAGGAAATATCTTCCCCCGATCTACCTGCATATCGCCAGGATGTACTGGATGCTCAGCGACCTGGAAAAGAGTATCGCATTCTTTAAAGTTGCGCAGCAGGAATGTTTTAGCCGGAATGATGAGACCGGCTTCTGGTTTGCTACACGGGGAATGATCGATCACCTCATGACATTGCAGCGCCCCGGGGAAGCCAAACGATTGTACGAAGATGCGTATCAAAAGGTCCCGTCTCCTGAAAAAAATGAAGCTGTTGTATTGTCAAAACTCGCGGCAGCGAAGATCAATACCTCGCAGGGGAACTATCAAGTGACCGATTCCTGCCTCGAACAGGCTCTCCGTGTGAGTGCCGGATCGACGTATGATGTCGTGATCAACCGGAGTTTCGCTGAACGCTATTTCGCAACGGCACAGTTCGATAAGGCCAAGGTATTTATCGAAAGGAGCTTATCCAGGCCCGAGGCATGGTCAGTATTTAATATGACGGCCGTTCAATATTTCGCATACAGGGTTGATTCAGCCAGGGGAGATCTTGCCTCCGCATTGCTGCACTTAAGGATCTCCAAGAAACTGACGGATTCACTCAACGTCATTGCAAAATTACGGCAGGCCGAAGAACTGACCCTGCAATACCAGACAGAGAAGATCAAGCGGGATATTCAATTCAAGGAGCAGACGATCCAGCTTATGGAAAAACAGCAGGCCTTACAGGCCGCGGAGTTTGCAGAAAGGCGGCTGCAATTTGTGATTGACAGTACGGAAAAACAAAACAGGCTGCTGTTAATGTCGGCCACCGCCGATAAACAGGATAAAGAGCTTGCCGTAAATCATCGCAACATCACGCTGTTGCAAACGGATAATGCGAGTCGCCAGGCGCGTCTTGACAACGCTACATTTACCAGGAATGTTATTCTGCTGGTGGTCGTATTACTGGCCGTGATGCTACTCATGCTCTACCGCCAGGTAAAATCCAAGCAGGCTGCCAATAAAATAATCGATAAGAAAAATTCCAGGCTTGAAGAACTTCTTCAACAGAAGCAGGACCTTGTTGAAGAAAAAGACTGGCTGCTGAAGGAGATCCATCACCGGGTGAAGAACAACTTACAGACAGTGATCAGCCTTTTAGAATCGCAGTCTCATTATCTCGACAGCGAAGCATTATCCGCGAACCAGGTGAGCCGGAACAGGGTATACGCCATGTCATTGGTGCATCAGAAACTTTATCAGACAGAAAATGTTGCTTCGGTCCAGATGGATGTTTACCTCCGGGAACTGGTGGATCACCTGCGTGATTGCATGGATATAAGAGGCGTTCAGTTTGTATTGAAACTGATCCAGATCCAGCTGGATGTGTCACAGGCGATATCACTGGGATTAATACTGAATGAAGCTGTTACCAATTCACTGAAACATGCTTTTCCCAACGCCGCGAACGGAGCGGTCATTGAAGTGGTGATGGATAAAAACCAGGCGGGTATGCTTGTATTTGTGATCCGTGACAATGGCGTCGGCATCTCTTCTGCTCTTCAGCAAAGCCGGCCAACGAGTCTCGGGCTTAAACTGATCAAGGGACTTACAGAAGATCTGGAAGGAGAGTTCAGCATGAGTACGGATGAAGGGACGGTGATCTCGGTGTCGTTCTGGCCAAAGGATCCGTTCTCTGTTATAAGCGGCGGTGTTTGATCCCGGCGGGAGCGAATGTGTGTAAGCTGAAGAAGCGCTAACAAGCAGTTCAACCGAATTAATAAAATGTGGTTTGGTTCAGCAGCCCCGGTGCGGGCCTCACTGCCATGTCAACTTAAGGTTTGCCTGATATAAAGGTAACGCGGCGGCGATACGCAGCGGACGCAACTAGACAACCATTGAATCTCCTGTATTTCGCCGCGCTCTCCGCGTAGCCGCGGTCAGCGGCGTTACTACGGGGCTGCTAACGATGGTAATTGCCAGACTATTATAATGTGATACGTCGGCCAGGTCAGGGCCGGTGAGTGCAATAGTTTTTGTGGGTGTAGCCGTATGCTGAACAGTCTACCTGTTCGCCGGGTTCTTCCAATTCTTTCCAAGCCGTTCGATCGTTCCTGTTACTCTTTCTTTCCTGGTTTCCTCACGCTTTGCGGTAACGACCCATTCGATGTATTCTTTCTTATTGGAAAAGGAAAGTGTTTCAAAGAATGTTGCCTGGGGCTTGTTCTTTTTTAATGCGGCGCTGAGATCTTCGGGCAGTCTTATTTCTTTCGTTTCAGGGTTGACCCAATTGAAAATCTCCCGTTGCGCTGGTTTGGTAGCAGCCTTCTTTTTGTCGCTGGCAGATTTTGGCCGAAAGCCAAATACCGACCAGGTCTCATTAAAGGAGATCAGGCTGATCCAGGTGAGTTTATCATCTTCCGCGAGCAGGCTGTCCCAGCCTTTATCACGCGTAAGATCCGTTTGAATACCTGAACTGCCTTTGGGATAATATACCCATACGATGACATCGTCTTTCAGCAGCGTTAAAACTTTACTAAGCTCCTTTTCCATTTGTGCACGGTCTTTTACAAACCAATGCACCTGGTCATAGTTTTTAGCAGTAGTACTGATGGCTGTTCCTTCAGGCAATTCCGTTAGTGTTCTCTTGAAATCAGCCGGTGCATTGATCGTAAGCAGGGAATCATTTTCCCGGATGCGCAGTTTCTTAAAAAGGGGAGTGGCCATAATGCAGGTGGTTAGACTTTATCTAAGTTATGATAAAGAAAGAGGACTGGCGAAGGGATAAATACCATCTCAGATACTTGTGATAATATAATACAGCATAAAAAAGCAGATCACGATCTTCAGGAAGGAGCCCAGGAGAAACCCTACAAATGACCCGATAGCGGATCTGAAGGATCTGTGCGTATCCTGGCCTGCGATCATTTCACCGGCAAATGCGCCGAGGAAAGGACCGATGATCACACCCAAAGGACCCATCCAGAAGGCGAGCAGGAAGCCAAGCGTACAACCCCAGGCCCCGTATTTGGTACCGCCAAAACGTTTGGTACCCCAGATCGGGATCAGGTAGTCAAGCACGATGGAAGCGACGGTAATGGCGGCCCAGATCCAGAGGAAGCGGGACGTGAAAGGGTTTGGTTCACGGAGCTGCTGGATGAGCAGGCCGACAAAGGCGATCGGCGGGCCGGGCAGGAGGGGTAATATGCTGCCTGCCACGGCGACGAGGCAAAGTATGATGCCCAGGGTGATCCAGATGTATTCCGTGATCGCAATCATCGCATAGCTCCATTCCATAAATAGAATTTCGGTATGTAAGATAGGCAAACCTGATCCCAGACGATGCTGAGATCTTAAAAAAGAGCGGTTATCGCTAAATTCCGAAGTAAGATTGATGCTTCTCCTGCTGCTATCTGATGGTTCACTGACCACCCATCTGCCATCCTTTCCGGGGAAAAATATCCTTTCTGACAGTTTCAGGAACTCAATTTCCATACTCAGAAAGGTCCAAAGCCTGAAAATGAGACTTAAACTATACCTGCTTAGCTTTCAGTAGATTATTTCTGGATTTCGGACTGACATTTTTGCATATTTAATGCCAGCGGCATAATGATTGAGAATCAGTTGCAGTCCGGACAGCCCAAAGGTGGCCGGTAATTTAAAAGGAGAAAATTTAATTATGGGAAAAATAATCGGAATCGACTTAGGTACCACCAACAGCTGCGTAGCAGTAATGGAAGGCAATGAGCCGGTGGTAATCGCCAATGATGAGGGACGCCGTACGACCCCGTCAGTTGTGGCTTTCCTGAAAAATGGAGAAAGAAAAGTGGGTGACCCTGCAAAACGTCAGGCGATCACTAACCCGCAAAACACCATTACGTCCGTAAAAAGATTTATGGGCCGCCAGTTTGGCGAGGTGACAGAAGAGATCAGTCACTGGAGCTATAAAGTGGCAAAAGGTGACAATAATACCGTACGGATTGACATAGATGGCCGTCTGTATACTCCACAGGAAATTTCTGCGATGGTTCTTCAGAAAATGAAGAAAACCGCTGAAGATTACCTTGGGCAGGATGTTACCGAAGCCGTTATCACCGTTCCCGCCTATTTTAATGACGCGCAGCGCCAGGCGACCAAAGAAGCTGGTGAGATCGCGGGCCTGACCGTTCGCCGGATCGTGAACGAGCCTACTGCAGCAGCACTGGCTTATGGTCTTGATAAAGGCAAACATGATCAGAAGATCGCCGTATTTGACCTCGGTGGTGGTACATTCGATATCTCGGTTCTCGAACTGGGAGACGGTGTATTCGAAGTTAAATCTACCAATGGTGATACTCACCTCGGTGGTGATGACTTTGATAAAGTGATCATGGACTGGCTGGCAGATGAATTCAAAAAAGAAGAAGCGATTGACCTGCGCAAAGACCCCATGGCTTTGCAGCGTTTGAAAGAAGCGTCTGAGAAAGCGAAAGTAGAACTGTCGTCTTCAAGCGAAACAGAGATCAATCTTCCTTATATCACCGCTGTTGACGGCGTGCCTAAACACCTGGTGAAAAAACTGACACGTGCTAAATTCGAACAACTGGCAGACACCCTGTTCGCCCGTTGCCTGAAACCTTGCGAAGCGGCCTTGAAAGATGCAGGTTTGTCTACCTCACAGATCGATGAAGTGATCCTGGTGGGTGGTTCAACCCGTATTCCTAAAGTACAGGAGATCGTTGAGAAATTCTTTGGTAAAAAACCAAACCGTGGTGTAAACCCGGATGAAGTGGTTGCGATCGGTGCAGCGATCCAGGGTGCAGTACTGACAGGTGAAGTAAAAGATGTGTTGCTGCTTGACGTAACGCCGCTTTCCCTCGGTATCGAAACAATGGGTGGTGTAATGACACGTTTGATCGACAGCAATACAACCATTCCTACCAAGAAATCAGAAACTTTCTCTACCGCGAGCGATAACCAGCCAGGTGTACAGATCCATGTGCTGCAGGGCGAACGTTCACTGGCGAAAGACAATAAAAGCCTTGGGATGTTCAACCTGGATGAGATCCCACCAGCACCCAGAGGTGTACCTAAGATCGAAGTAACCTTTGATATCGATGCAAACGGTATCCTGCACGTTACGGCAAAAGATCAGGGAACTGGTAAAGAGCAAAAGATCCATATCGAAGCCGGTAGCGGGTTGAGCAAAGAAGAGGTTGAAAAAATGAAGGCTGAAGCAAGAGCGAATGAAGCAAACGATAAAGCAGAAAAAGAAAAGATCGAGAAGCTGAACCAGGCAGACAGTCTTGTTTTCCAGACAGAGAAACAAGTGAAGGAGTTTGGAGATAAGATCCCTGCTGATAAAAAAGGCGCGATCGAAGCTGCACTCGAAAAGCTGAAGACAGCACACAAAGCACAGGATATCGCTGCAGTTGATACATCGATGGCTGAACTGAATGCTGCGTGGACTGCTGCAAGCGAGGACATCTACAAATCACAGGATGCTGCCGGCGGCGGTGCACAACCTGGTCCTGATCAGGGACAGGCTGGCGACAATGCGGGTAAAGCTGATGATGTAACAGATGTGCCTTACGAAGAAGTGAAGTAAGGATAAGAACAAATCGCAAATAAAAGTAAAAAGCCTCCTTCTGGAGGCTTTTTACTTTTCAGGAGCTGATATTATTAAGGAAGAAAACGGCAGGCTTCCAAGCAGATTTTTTACGCCTCACCTTTTACTCTTTGCCCTCTTCGCCCTATATTAGAGAATGGTATTACCCATTTTCTCTTATGGTCAGGCGGTTTTGCGGACGGTAGCTGATCCTGTATCCGCAGAGACAATTCCTGCGTCACTTATTGCGGATATGTGGGATACATTATACGGAGCAGCGGGATGTGGCCTGGCCGCGCCGCAGGTGGGAGCGTCATTGCAACTTTTCCTGGTTGACAGCAAGGTATTGTATGAACAGATGCATCCGGAAAGCCGGCTGGTTTATTTTGAAGACAACAGCTGGATCAAAGCAGTCTTCATCAATGCGGTGATCACCGCCTATTCGGAAAGAAGATGGATCAGCGAAGAAGCCTGTCTCAGTATTCCCGGACTTCAATACAGTGTGGAGCGTCCCTGGAGCGTAACGATCGAATACCGCGATGAATATTTTCAGCCGCACAAAAGAACGTTCAGCGGTATTACCGCCAGGATGATCTTACATGAATATGAGCATACAAATGGAGTGTTATATATCGATCACCTGCCACTCCGAAAACAACAACGGTTAGCGGGCAAACTGGACCGGATCAGCAGAGGCCGGATCAGGGCAGACTATCCAATGTCTTTCGTGTATGACAATAAATAAGCAGCTGCTACATAAAGAATTGCTCTGAAATGATCTTTCCATCTTTGACATGGTAAACGCAAAGCTCACCTATTGACATTCTCTTCTTTCCTTTCATGGTAATATCCATCGTAAGCACAAATGCAATGATATTACCGGTGACGAGCGGATTGGAGATCGTTACATTATGTAATTGCTCCGTGAGATGAGTGAACTTTTCTCCTTTTTTGATGAGCGCATCCAGCCCCTTTGTTTCTTTGGCGAATTCGGGTGTGGCCTCAGGTTCGATGCTGATCGCATTATCCGCATACAGTTCCTTTAACGCTGTATCAAAATCGCCTGAGGTACATAATTCTACAAGTCTTGCTGAAATTTCGGGAGTTGTCATGACAGAGTTGTTTTCAACACTGTTGCAAACCTTAAGCCAATCAGGAATGCAGTTTTGAAACGTTATGCCCGGTGATAGGCAGCCGTTAACAGCTACTGGAGCCAATCACTGCCCATTCATGAATTAAAATGCGCAATTCACTCAATAGGCCATTGAGCAGGGAATATAACGGACTTACCTTTGCAGCGTCAAAATTTGAGCATTGTACAGTACTTACAACAGGGCGATCGATCTGACACTTTCTTTGTAACGATTCTTAGTGTTCTTTCCCGCAGGCTCAGATAGTTCAATTCATTCATTTAAAACAGTAAACAACATGAAACATGATGTAATGCCATCTATTGTCCAGGTGGATCCAGCCGTATTAAGAGCGTTGGTAAAAGAAGTAAAGGAAACGGTAGCCAGCTACATCCAACTTCCGGCAGAAAGGCAAAAGGAGTTTGGAACAGTGGATATGTGGAATATCCGCAGAAATGCAAAAAGCGCCAGCACAAGGGTAAGAAGGTGATCACTTTCTTACCTTTTTCTATATAAAAACAAACCCGTCCTGCTCGGGGCAAAACGGGTCGCTTTATATCTTCAGTGAATTCTGTCTTACATAATATCCATTGCCTTCACGAATGCAGTAGTCTGGAAAGGAAGGATGAGGGTCAGCCATTCCCAATGGCCAATAATTGCAGCGATCAAAGCAGCTGTTGACGCAAAAAATACCATCCACCAGATTCCTTTATACTTATTTTTCTGTTCCATGAATTTTGGGTTTAGTTTACTGCCGCTTACCGGCAAAGGCGCTGCAAAAATAAGTCGCAGGGGTTAAAAGAGCAAATGCATTTTCAGGCTAATAATCGAAACGCGCGGAGAAGTAAAAACAAGGTTGAGAAGGTGTTCCCTTTCCGCAAGAAAGGGATCGTTTTTTTGTAAATGCCTGAAAAGTAACACGGATCATATAATTTTCCAGCCAGTTTTTCAAATAAATATGCGAACCTTGCATGTTTTATTATACTTTCGTAAACAATGTGTTCTTACGACACGAAGACTATGGCATTAAAGACAGAACCAGCGATTGCAATGAAGCTTCAATTTACCCTTCGATTTCATACAAACTTCGGTGAAAGCCTGTGGGTCTGCGGCAATCACGCAGCACTCGGTAACGATGATCCTGATAAGGCGTTATTGATGGAATATCTTGACAGCGAAAGCTGGCAGGGCAATATCAGTATAGACACGAAAGAATGGTCAAAAGAGGGCCTTCGCTACAAATATTACCTGAAGAGCAAAGAGGGTGAATGGATCGGGGAGTGGGCGGAAGACAGGCTGATCTCAGGCCTGCCCAAACAAACAAATTCTGTTCACCTGGTCGATATCTGGAATCATGCCGGCGAATACGAGAATGCCTTTTTCACGGCGCCATTCCAGAATGTATTGCTGAAAGATAACTACCCGAAAACAAAGCCCAAAGCGCCTAAGAAATACACACACCTGTTCAAAGTAAAAGCTCCGCTGCTGCAGAAGAATGAGGTCGTATGTGTGCTCGGCAGCAGCGAGGCCCTCGGTAACTGGGCTGAGGACAAGCCTTTGCTGCTTTGCAAGGAAGGTAATTGGTGGATCGGATATGCCGACCTTGGCAGTGATCATTTCCCGCTCGCTTATAAATACGGCATCTATCATTCAAAAGATAAAGAATTCCGCGGATATGAATCTGGTGATAACAGGATCCTTCATGGCGACAATCTTGATCCGCAAAGGTTGACGGTTATTCATGATGGGTTTATCCATGCCGTTAACAACACCTGGAAAGGAACCGGGGTTGCGATCCCGGTGTTCAGTCTCAGAAGCAAGAACAGTTTTGGTGTCGGCGAGTTTGCGGATATCAAGCTGCTTGTGGACTGGGCAAAAGAAACGAGTTTGAAACTGATCCAGTTGCTGCCGGTGAATGATACGATTGCCACGAATACCTGGACAGATTCCTATCCTTACGCAGCTATCTCTGCATTTGCACTGCACCCTTTGTATATCAATCTTGCCGCAGTTGCCGGAAAAACAGGAGCAGCAAAGCTGACACCTCTGAAGAAAAAGCAGCAACAGTTGAATGAACTTGCGGAAGTAGATTACGAAGAGGTTCTCCGGTTCAAACTTGCCACGCTGCGTGAATTATATGATGATCTTGGAAAAGAGATCCTGGCATCGGAAGACTACCAGGCATTTTACAGTGGGAACCAGCACTGGCTGAAGCCGTATGCCGTATTCTGCCACTTCCGTGATAAATACAAAACATCACATTTTGAAGAATGGAAAACGCATAGTGTTTACAGTCCGAAAGATATCGACACATTATTATCGTCAAAATCCTCTGCGAAAAAGGACATCCTCTTTTACTGCTTTGTTCAGTACCATTTGCATCTGCAGTTGAAAGAGGCAGCTGATTATGCGCACAAGAAAGGGGTGGTGTTGAAAGGTGACATCGCTATCGGCATCTACCGTTATGGCTGTGACGCCTGGGTTGCCCCTGAAATGTATAATATGGAAGCGCAGGCTGGCGCTCCGCCGGATGATTTCACTCCGATCGGGCAGAACTGGGAGTTTCCGACATATAACTGGAAACGCATGCAGCAGGATGGCTTCGCCTGGTGGAAGCAGCGCTTCGAACAGATGAGCAATTACTTCGATGCATTCCGCATCGATCATATACTTGGTTTTTTCCGGATCTGGACCATCCCATCAAACGCGGTGCAGGGGATCATGGGACATTTCGTACCATGCCTGCCGGTCCACTACGTGGAATTCGGTGAGAACGGGATCTGGCTTGACGAACAACGTTACTGCCAGCCATTCATCAATGAAGACGTATTATGGGAAACATTCCAGTACCTGAATAACAAAGTCAAAGAATCATTCGTTGTGCCAAACGACCGCGGAGGGTTTGACCTGAAGCCCGAGTTTGATACACAGCGGAAAGTGCAGGCTTATTTTGCGAAACTTGAAATATCAGCTGAGAATGCCGCCCTCGAAAAAGGATTGTATGATCTTATCTCCAATGTGATCCTCTTCAAGCAGGAAGGCTCCAATGGCACGGAATTCCATTTCCGTATCTCCATGGAAAAAACGTCATCCTTCAGGTTCCTGATTCCGCATGTGCAGGATAAGCTGCGCGAACTTTATATCAACTATTTCTATCGCCGGCAGGATGATTTCTGGAAGAAAGAGGCCATGCAGAAATTGCCGCAGCTCAAGGAAGCCACCAATATGCTGATCTGTGGCGAAGATCTGGGCATGGTACCGCATTCTGTTCCTGAAGTAATGAACCAGCTCGGCATTTTGAGTCTCGAGATCCAGCGGATGCCAAAAGATCCGATGAAGGAATTTTTCATCCCGTCAGACGCTCCTTACCTGTCCGTGATCACGCCTTCGACCCACGATATGAGCACCATCCGTGCCTGGTGGGAAGAGAATCATGAACGCACTCAACATTTCTATAACCAGGTATTGGGACAATGGGGCGCAGCACCATTTTTCTGCGAACCATGGATCAACCGCGCGGTGATCCTGCAGCATCTTTATTCTCCCTCCATGTGGAGCATCTTCCAGTTGCAGGATATCCTGGGCATGAGTGAGACCCTGCGCCGGGAGAATCCGCAGGATGAACGGATCAATAATCCGGCAATTTCCAAACACTACTGGCGCTACCGGATGCATATTTCCCTGGAAGATCTGCTAAAGCAAAAAGAATTCAACGCAGAACTGAGGGACTATGTGGTGCACGCAGGAAGAGGGTAGGTTGCCAGGCGCATAACTCCGAAACCCGGAGCTATTGGTGGTCTGCATTGCTGTTACAGCCCGTGAAAGCGGGCGAAGATGACACTAACTATTTTAGAAAGCCCGGACAGGTTACTGTCCGGGCTTTTGTCATCAGCACCAGAAACGGTTTAAATATTTTCACCATCTATTTCATTTTTTAACTTCAGCTCCCAACATCTTAACCACTTTCAAACTTTCCCCTAGTTCGCCTTTCAACCTTTCGCCTGTTCCCTTAATTTTAGCATTCACGCTGTTTGGAAGCCAGTCTGTTAGTGAAAGGTCTGCTTATGGGCAGCGGCTGCAGGGATGTCAACGCCGCTATTCCATATGACGATACTGTCACGTTGCTTCCTCTTAAATACTCTAACTAAAATATGAAACATATATTCGATTGCGTTGATGCTCATACATGTGGAAATCCTGTGCGGCTTGTTAGACAGGGCGGTCCCGAATTGACCGGAGCCAATATGAGCGAGAAGCGCCAGCACTTTTTGAAGCATTATGACTGGGTGCGGACGGGCCTTATGTTCGAGCCGCGGGGCCATGACATGATGAGTGGAAGCATTCTTTATCCGCCCCATGATCCTGCTAATGATGTAGCGGTGTTGTTCATTGAAACAAGTGGTTGCCTGCCCATGTGTGGCCACGGCACGATCGGAACCATTACGATCGCGGTAGAAGAAGGATTGATCGTTCCTAAAACGCCCGGGATCATCCGTATGGAGGCTCCCGCAGGCCTGGTAATGATCGAATACAGGCAGGAAGCAGGAAAGGTTAAATCCGTAAAGCTGACCAATGTAGCGTCTTTCCTTCACTCAACGGCACTAAGCGTTCAATGTCCTGACCTCGGTGAACTCACAGTGGATGTATCGTATGGCGGTAATTTCTACGCAATTGTTGATGTGCAGAAGAATTTTAAAGGACTGCAGCATTATTCTGCAGGTCAACTCATTGCGTGGGCGAGAGAGTTGAGGAAAAATATAAATGAAGCGTACGAATTCGTCCATCCGGAAAATGATACGATCCGGGGTTGTTCGCATGTTTTATGGACCGGTGATGTGCTTGATCCGAACAGTACAGCACGAAATGCGGTGTTTTATGGCGACAAAGCGATTGATCGTTCACCTTGTGGAACCGGGACCAGCGCGCGGATGGCCCAGTGGTATGCGAAAGGACTACTCAAACCCGGGCAACCGTTTATTCACGAAAGTATCATTGGCAGCAAATTCACCGGACTGATCGAAGAAGAAACAACCGTTGCGGGAATATCGGCGATCCGCCCGAGCGTGGAAGGCTGGGCCAGGATCTACGGATATAACCAGATCTGGATCGATACAGAAGATGATCCGTATGCACACGGGTTCCAGGTGATCTAGAAGAAGATGGCAGATGACCGATGACTGAAAAACAGATCTATTATAGACGGGTGTTCCCTACTAAAATAACCTGAAACAATTTTTTTATAATGCATTTTGGCGCTAAGAGACACTAACCGGCCATCGTCTCTCCACGCGGAAAACTTCAACAACAGACAATGAACATAACAATAATCGGTGGCGGTGTGATCGGATTGTGCAGTGCTTATTATTTAAAAAAGGAAGGTTATGATGTTACAGTTATTGAGCGTAATGACATTACAGATGGATGTTCCTTTGGTAACATGGGTTATATCTCTCCCTCACACTTTGTTCCGCTGGCGACACCCGGCATGATCTCGCAGGGCTTTAAATGGATGATGAGTTCGTCTTCGCCCTTCTATATCCAGCCGAGACTTGATGCCGACCTGCTTCGTTGGGGTCTTGCATTCTGGAGATCTGCGACCGCAAAAAAGATGAACGCGAGCATTCCTCACCTTAATAATCTTCTTCAACTCAGTCGCCGGCTTACGAAAGAAATGCACCTCGAAATGGGTGAGGCATTCGGGTTCCAGGAAAAGGGATGCTGGATGTTATATAAAAACGAGAAGACCGGCGATCACGAAAAGCATCTGGCGGATCAGGCGACTTCACTTGGACTGAAGACCATCGCCTGCAATGCGCAGCAGGTTCAGGAAATGGAGACCGCTGTTGAGGTGAATGTTGCCGGAGGTGTATTGTATGCAGACGACTCTCATGTTGATCCCGGGCAGCTTATGCGCGCTCTGTATGAGGTGCTTAAAGCAAATGGTGTGAAATTTTGGTTGAAGACAACTGTCACTGGTTTTGAAAAGCAGGGAGAGCGCGTGACGAAAGTTTTAACGGACAAAGCAGATCTCGATGTGGAAGAACTGGTGATTGCGAATGGATCATGGTTTGGGCCGATCTCCAAACTATTGGGCATCCGCATGCTGATGCAGCCGGGCAAAGGCTACAGCATGGAGTATGATGAGCTGACTGCGAACCTTCTTCATCCGTCGATCCTGGTGGATGATCGTGTGGCGACCACGCCGATCGGGAACTGGCTGCGGATCGGTGGTACCATGGAAATGAGCGGTCATAATGATCGCATTTTACCAAAGCGTGTCACGGCCATCTATGACGCCTTCAGGAAATATTATCCTTCGATGCCGATCACAGCGCCGGATCCGGCAAAAGCCTGGTTTGGCTACAGGCCGGTAAGCCCCGACGGAATGCCGTATATCGGGCGCCATGGAAAGTTCCAGAACCTGATCTATGCAGGTGGACATGCAATGCTGGGCGTCAGCGCGGCAACCGGAACGGGACAGATAGTGACAGAGCTGGTGGGGCATAAGAAGACGATCATACCGGTGGAAGCCTTCCGCCCGGACAGGTTTTAAATTGACTGGATAGTAGGAACGCA
>JBEVKW010000045.1:0-3281 GCA_040509495.1 Chitinophagaceae bacterium
TGCCGCCCCCGCTACAACCGTCCGAATCTTCCAGTCAGTCAGGTTGGA
This sequence comes from Chitinophagaceae bacterium, assembly GCA_040509495.1. Taxonomy (GTDB): domain Bacteria; phylum Bacteroidota; class Bacteroidia; order Chitinophagales; family Chitinophagaceae; genus Terrimonas_A. The sequence goes on from JBEVKW010000045.1 coordinate 49, forward strand.
TTCATCGTCCAGAATCTTTCCCGCATTACTGGCACGTGAGTACCGAACCCGTTTGCCGTTGGGGTCAAGTACGAACGGAACCCCCCGACCAACCCGTCGAAAGTCTGGTCGTTCGGGTGCGTCGAATTCGTCCAGTGATTCGAATGAATGGGGATCGTTGGTCGAATCAGTCATCGTCCACGACCAACAGTTGCCAACATGCATCGGTGTTACAGGAACACATTTCAGGGTCCCTATCGATGTCCCACGTGGCACCACAGTGGTCGCACTGAATCAACATCACTACATCATTCACTGTTCAACCCTTCCATTGCCGCCATCACCTTTAGGTGTGCGGAACTGAATGCCTGTGCCGTTTCATCATCGATGAAGTCAACGATGACGTCCGCACCTGGTTTGCCATTCCACGCATAGACCTTATTGACCATGGCGTAACACACCTGGGAATCATCCCTGTAGACGATCCCCGTTAGGGCATCACACATCATGCGTGCCAGCTTGTCCCAGTCAGGCTTTTTGGTATGGGGCAACCACCCCATTTGGTATTTGCGAATGGAGCTAACGGGGTAGGGCAACTGAAACTCACACATCAACCGAACAGGCAACGGTGATGGTTCCATGCCATCCATTCGTTCAATCGCTGCATTCCTGATATCGGTACGCCATTCAGCCATTCGTTTCCGACTAGCGGGTGTACCAGCGGGAATGGTGTTCCCCTTGTACGTTGTGGTTGATCCTTTCGGCATCGGCAATCCATACACATGAAATGAAATGGATTCCATCAGCCAGCCTTTTTCAGTTTGGATTCGATGTACTGTTCGGCATCCCGCTTATGAACCATGGTGGAACGTGCGCCGAATCGCATACAACGTAACCGACCACTGGTAATCAACTGATGAATAGCCTGACGCGAAACCCCCGCACGTTTGGCTACTTCCGAAACAGACACCCAATCGCTTGCACGAATGATGTCACTGTTCGTCATGGGATAGTCAGAATCCCACGGCAGACATGCAGTGTCAACCCTTGTATTGACGGTCCTGGTCTGGGATACTTGCACCCTATTGACAGTGTCAACTAGCGTCGGCTAGGACATGCCATACTCAGAAACAACCAACGTCACCCTGTTGGGTTCACGAATAATAGAACGACTGACACAATTGGGGGTATCACGTCGTCAGTTCTGCATAGCAAACAACATCAGTAGACAGACACTCTACGAAATCGAACATCAGGGGAAAACGAACCTGATGCCACATTCCCTAATGGCGATCGACACGGGGTGCCATTGGGAACCAGGAACCGCAGCACGATACGCAAGCGGTGAATCCATATCTGTTGAACAGCCAGCGGATCGGGTAGACGAATACATCCGTCGGATATTGGACCAGATTTCCCGTATGACGGTGGATGAACTGGAACGTGAATCCATTTGGTTGGAAGATGAACTGTTCGGGCGGAACAGCGAAGATATGAACGATTCCATCAACATGATTCGGGAATCCCTCAGACGAATGATCCCGAAACTTCCGCAGAAAGCCGAACCATCCAATGCCAATAGGGGACGCAAACGGTGATGCCTACGGGGAATTGCAACGTGAACTAACTGAGACGAAAAACAACCTGATCAAAATGAAATGCATCAACCTGGTCCTGTTGCGGGAACTGAAACACACCAGGATGGAACGTAACGCACTGGCACATAAGTTGGGAGACACGGGAACATGAATGACATTCGGAAGATGGGTGGTCACCCGTCATGGTGATTTCGAATCATGCAATCAGTCCAGCGGGGGAACGTATCGAAATCCTCACCGATGCCGAATGGATGAAACGTGCCAGTCAACGAACGGGACGGGACGGGGAACCATCCAACGGTAGGGGAATTCGTCAGTGGAACAGTGGAATGAAACGGTGGATCATCGCTGATCTATGGCGGAACGGTCCCGTACTTGACCCCACATCGGGACGTGCGGCAAACGTGATGTGGGACCGAATCAGGGACACATTCGGTGACGATGCCATCGTTGGCAATCCGAATTCGTTTGCGACATTCGCAAAGGACCCCATCAACGTAGATGCATTCGAACGGGACACACGTGCCAAACGAACCTATGCCATCAACCTGGTTGCCCTACCACGTATGTGGTTCGACAAACTCATGAGTGATGAAGCGGACAGGGAATACGTACAGAAACAGCGGGAACAGGAAGCGGAAGCGGAACGGGATCGGTTGGAACGTGAACGGTTGGATTCGGTAGATGCCGAACTAGAGCGGGAAGGGTTAGCGGTACTCACCGAACATCACGGGGTAGCCAACACCGAACCAGCCGACCAGGAATCAGATGATGCATTTGACGCCATGATTCGGGATATGGAACTAGACGCACCAACAGTGTTCGAAACGGGACCCCCGCTAGACCTGCAAATTGCGTCCCAGGTAGCTATGTCCCTACTCACAACGGTTGTGGAAATCATCAGTGCGGGTTCCGCTGCATCGGTTGATGAAAAGGTGCGGAAGCTGCAAGGGGACCTGAATGACGTGATGCAGAAACTTTCGGCACGGTTGGAAGATAACGACCGTATGCGTAGGCAACTGAGGCAAGCGGGGGATGAAATCACGTCACTACGCCATGAACGTGATGGGTTGCGTTCACGCCTACGTGCGACGGAAGCGAACCTGACAGCGGCACTAAAGGGTGATGCCGTTCAGGCAATCAATGGGGAGATTCAAAAGCACGTGGCAAAAATCATGCGGGTTGCCCCCACAACGAAAGGTGATGACTGATGGCTAAGTCATGGCACGTATGGCGGTGGGACGGCACCGATTGGTCAATCACAACCACTGACCTATTGCAACGTGATGCGTTGATCCTGGTTCAAAGTTTCAACAGCCGCAGAAACGATGACGGTTTCTATGCCATGGCTATTGATGGTCAGATACCAGAATTGCCATTCACCGATTGAACTGATGGAACGGAACCCACAACCCATTTTTGAATTGTGCGACGGGTGCGGATTGCCTATGATCGTTTCCCCCGCACGGTATTACGGGTTCGACCATTCGGGGAATAATCAATGTGATGGGTTGATCCGTCCCAACGGGACAGGACACCATTACAGACATGAACCCATCCATTTGCGTGAACTACGTGAATGGCTGGAAACCGAACGGGAACGGTATGCGTGAATGGTCTATCTTCATCATTCAAATCCTGTCCATTGCCACGATG
>JBEVKW010000046.1:0-25898 GCA_040509495.1 Chitinophagaceae bacterium
TCAACGAAACGGCGAAATATGTATCTGAGGTGATCCTCGACAAGCAGGGAAAATCAAAATGCGATTACAACGTCACGGAAGGGAAGTGGTATGAGTATGAAGTGCCCTGGCATACAGGACAGGCTGTTAACTCTTTGGTAGCCGCTTACAAAGCGACCAATAATAAGTCATACCTGGAAGCTGCTAAGCGTGGTGGAAATTTTTGGATCAGCATGGAGATAAAAGACAATCCAAAGCTCAAGGGAATGGTGGATGCGCGTCACGGTGATGTGCTTGGTGATGAGTTCATCGTATTCGCGACCGTATCTGATGGAACGCCGGGTATTTACGAACTGTCTAAAGTAACCAAAGATCCGAAGTATGCGAAAGTTGCAACGAATGCTGCAGACTGGATGCTGAAGAATATGTATTATCCTGAAAAAGGAGTTTGCTATGACAACATACAGGTAAGCACAGGAGAAGTATTAAAAGAGTATAGTCCATTCTGGAAGCAAAAAGAGCAGAAGGACCAGGAATTGTTTGATGTATCCCGTCCAAATACGGAAGGCTCTCTTTTTAAAGATGCATTCGAGTTTTCCGGGGATAAAAAATTCAAAGACGCATTCATCCTCCTTTGTAACAGCCTGCTTGAAAAGCAAGGCCCTGATGGTGTATGGATGCGCTTTATGCCGAATTCTGAAGCTAATAAAACGTTCCATCCAAGATTTTCACTCTGGTATGCTGAGTCGTTGATCGAAGCATTCAAATTAACCGGCGACCGCAAGTATCTTGAAGGTGCGGCAAAAACTGCACGTGCTTTTGCAAAAGCACAGCAGAAAGACGGAACTATCTTTTATGATAATTATACAGACGGTCAAAAGCCCGATAAAGGTTCTGCAACAGGTTCTGCTGTGTCGCTTGCAGGCATTGTCTGGATTGAACTGTCGAAAGAAGGTTTCAAAGAGTTCGATACCCATATTGAAAAGTCAGCCACATGGATACTGAAAAACCGTTATGCTGTTGATCATCCGGATCCGAATCTGCGCGGCGCCGTATTGGAAACACGTACCCGTTTTCAGAAAGGAAAAGTTTGGTTAACCAACCGCGACATTGGCACCAGCTTCGCTCTCCGCTTCCTGGTTGATTATAAGAATTTCAAATTCAAATAGTACTATAAACGATTGCTTAAACAATGAAAACTCTTTTTTTACCAAAAAATATCTGCAAAATGAAACAAAGTATCCACCGACTGCTCATGTCAGTATCGCTGCTGCTGGCATCCCTGCTTTCCTTTTCAGATGTTTCAGCTCAAACGGGCGGAGATATCAAAGGACAGGTTACAGACACTGATGGAGGCGCACTCCCGGGCGCATCTGTTATGATTAAAGGAACTACCCGCGGAACAACCACCAACCTCGCTGGTAATTTCGAATTTCTTGGAATGAAACCAGGAAAGTATACGCTCGTGATCAATTATATGGGCTTTAAATCCGTTGAGCAGGAGCTGGAAGTTCAGCCGGGCCGTCCGGTCAATGCCGCCATTAAAATGTCTTCCAACACAGTTGCCCTCACCGGCGTAACAGTTTCGAGTGTTCGGGAAGGACAGCAAAAAGCGCTGAACCAACAGCGTAATGCAGATAATATCAAACAAGTGATCTCTGCTGATCTGATGGGACGTTATCCCGATCTGAACGTAGCAGAATCAATGCAGCGTCTTCCGGGTGTGACCATTGGAAGAAACAGCAGTGGGGAAGGTGCTACCGTGCAGCTTCGCGGTACTCCCGGCAACTTTACGAACATCAATGTGAATGGCGAGCAGATCATGGGCTCTTCTGAAGAGGGTGCACGTAATGCGCAGCTCGATGTGATCCCCAGTAACGTTCTCGCTTCTATGGAGGTGATCAAAACACTTACTCCCGATCTTGATGGCGATGCGATCGCTGGTCAGATCAATATGAAATCACCAACAGCGACTTCACTGAAAACAAAACTGACCGTTGATGCGGGTCTTGGTTACAACGACCTCCGCGGTAAATCAAACGGTATCGGCAATATCTCTCTCGGAAAACGTTTCTTCGCAACTGCAAAAAATCCAAACGGTCTTCTCGGCCTGATGGCTACTGGTAGCTATTACAAAACAACGAATGGATATGACGAGATCCGTTCACAGGTATGGGAGCCTAAAGATTATGGCCGCGGTACAGTATGGTTTCCTACCGATGTGCGCTATCTCTACGTAGAAAACCAACGTACACGTCAGGGCCTCTCTGCTACAGCAGATCTTAACTTCAGCGCTGTTACCAATCTCGTGGTAAACTTCATGTACAGCGATCACGACAACGAACTTACCCGCTACCGCAAACGTACACGGATGGAAACAGGCCGTACTACGCAGAATGCAGAAGGCGTTTATGTTACTCCGGGCGGCCGTTCATACAACGAGTTGCGCACCGCGAATGAAGATAATAAGAACGTAAACATCAATGCACAGTTTGAAACACGCATTGGCCGGGTGAAACTGGATGCGGGTGCATTCTTCACTACCTCACAATACGAAACAGTTGCGGGCACATACAATTTCTGGACAGCAACACGTGTGCCACTGCAGATCACAGATATCCATACCGATAACCTGCTGGCTACTGGTACTGACTGGAAGAATAATGCATCACTCTTTACTTTCAATACCATTGAAAGAGACAACTGGAATACAAAAGGAAGAAACGGTGTTGGTAAGATCAATGCTACCTATGATTATAAATTGGGTAATAACTCTGCAACATTCAAAGTGGGTGGAAAGATCAAAAGAATGCATAATGAAAGATGGAGACCTGAAGCCACTACCCGTGTAAGTACGTATGTAGGTGCTGCAGCTGCCGGCCGGTTGACAAACTTCTCCGGAGATCCGGAAGTTTCCGCCGATCTGCTGAATGGCGCAACCAATTTCGGTTTGGGACTGGATCGTGATAAGACTATTTCTTATTTTGATCAGTATAAAGATGATCCTGCATATTTCAGAACGGAAACAGCAACGACCCGTGCTACGATCGACGCATACTATTATGATGCGGTTGAAACGGTAACTTCTGGTTACATGATGAACCGTATTCAGTTTAATCGCTGGATGCTGATCGCAGGTTTAAGGGTTGAGAATACAGATGTCGACTATCGTGGAAACATCATCGTTCAGGATGCAGCGGGTGTATGGCAATCTACCACTGCGGCACGCCAGGAAACAAGCTACACGAAATTCCTGCCTAACCTCCAGGCTAAATATGACATCAATAAATCAACATTGATCCGCGGAGCAGTTACTTTCGGATATTCAAGACCAAACTTTGTTGACCTCGTTCCTGGTAGAAATATCAGCATCCTGAGTGAGATCATCACAGATGGTAATCCAAATCTGAAACCGGCGTTCTCTACGAACTTCGATCTGATGGCGGAGAAATATCTTTCCAATCTCGGTATCTTATCTGCCGGATTGTTCTACAAGAAGATCGACAAATTCCAGTACGCAAGCGAAACGCGTATCACTGGTAATGAATTTCCGGGAGCTGCTGGTTATCCAAACTGGAGATACCGCCAGGTGCTGAATGGTGATGCGGCTAACGTGTTCGGTGTTGAATTGAATGCACAGGCGAACCTAACTTTCCTGCCTGGTTTCCTGAAAGGTTTTTCTGTACTGGCTAACTACACCTATTCTCATTCAAGTGCAGATGCTCAGTTCCGTAAAGACCTTCGTCTTCCAGGACAGGCCACTCACACTGCAAACGCGTCTCTGTCTTATTCCATCGCTGGCCTGACTGTACAAGGTAACCTGAACTATAACGGTTCATTTACAGAAACACTTGGTGCAGATGCTGCGCAGGACATCATTACGGATGCACGTACACAAATTGATGCGAATGCTTCTTACAGGATCAATAAAAGATTTACCATTTATGCAGAGGCTCAAAACCTGACCAACGCTCCAAAGAGAGTTTATTTCGGGGAAGAGAATCAAATGTATCAGAAGCAATACTATTCATTCTGGGGAAGAGCGGGGATTAAGTTCAGGCTCTAACCGTGGGACGGAGATGTTTGGGAGGTTTGGTAAGTTTAGTAAGTTTTCGGAGAAAGCGTTTATATGTATTATACATTAAATCTAAACTTTCAAACGTTCCAAACCACCCAGCCTTCCAAACTTCCAAACTATCTCTCCCTATGAAAAACGGAAACGCTTATTCATGAAAACGTTCAGAACTAAAATATAATCAAATGACAGATTTTGTAGCCGATCAGTTGAAGGTTCGGATTTATGAAGACAGGATCGCTTTGGGCGAAGATGCAGCTAAGATGGCCGCGGAGACTATCCGTTTATTACTTAAGCAGAAGCAGGTTGTAAATATTATTTTTGCAGCAGCGGCTTCTCAGAATGAATTTTTGGAGGCACTGATCAAAGAGGATATCGATTGGCAACGTGTGCAGGCATTTCACATGGATGAATATATCGGCCTGCCAAAAAATGACGCGCAACTGTTTGGCGTTTTCCTGAAGAAAAGAATTTTTGATAAAGTCCCGTTTGGCAATGTGTTTTATCTGAATGGCCAGGCGCCGGATATTGAAGCAGAGTGTGAGCGTTACGCGGCATTGCTGCGGGAACATCCTGTAGATATCACCTGTATGGGGATTGGAGAAAATACGCATCTTGCGTTCAATGATCCGCATGTTGCAGAGTTCAATGATCCCAAACTTGTAAAAGTGGTTGATCTTGATGAAGCATGCAAGCAACAACAGGTAAACGAAGGTTGCTTTATTGATATAAGCCAGGTTCCCGTTTACGCATTCACCTTAACGATCCCGGCTTTGCTGAAAGCAGGTAAGGTATTTTGCATGGTGCCCGGTACTACCAAGGCGCAGGCTGTGTACCATACTTTGACGGATGCTGTGACTGAACAGTATCCATCCACCATACTCCGCAAGCATGCCGGAGCATGGCTGTTCCTTGAAAAAGAAAGTGCGGCGAAAGTTGTTGCAGAAACGACAGCACTCACTGCCGTTAATTATTAATCATTAAAACGGATGATCATGCAGGCGATACAGGTAAGTGATCTTTCTAAATACCATCAATTGATCTCTGATCTTTTCCAGTGGCCGGCTTCCGAAGCTGAATGGGATAAGTACAGGCTTACAAAAGAACAGATAGACCATTACCAGGAATACGGATATGTTAGTAATATCCGCCTGCTGGACGAATGGCAGATCGAGAAATTGAATGAAGAATTATCACAGATCGCCGATCCCGCACATCCGGGTAACCATTTATTTTACCAGTTTGCTTCTAATGAATCAACTGATGTAAATACGATTCTTTTTCATGCTCTTGGAGCATGGCGGATCACCGAAGGATTTCATGATATCCTTTGGAATCCAGCTTTCGTGATGGCTGCAAGCCAGTTACTTGGCGATAAGGCTGTACGGTTCTGGCATGATCAGCTTTTCTGTAAGCCGGCCCTGCATGGGGGTGTAGTGGCCTGGCATCAGGATTACTCATACTGGACACGTACAGCCCCACTGCAGCATCTGACCTGCTGGGTTGGATTGGATGATGCAACAACCGGGAATGGTTGCCTGTATTATGTTCCGTACAGTCAGCATTGGGGACTACTGGATAAGCCTGAACTCGCCGGAGATATGGAAGGCCTGATGGACTATCTTACCGACGAACAAAAAGCACAGTTCAAACCGATCCCCATCGAAATGAAAAAAGGATATGCCAGCTTCCATCATCCTCTTATGGTTCATGGATCTTATGCAAATAAATCGGACAAGTCGAGACGGGCATTCGTATTGAATGTTTTTGCCGATGGCACTGTTTCTAATTCCGACGAAGAACTTCTCCCCACAACGCCCGGTATTCCCAAAGGCCAGAAAATGGAAGGACAGTTTTATCCATTGCTATTTGATCCGAAGGAAGTAAAAAGTAAAAAGTAAAAAGTAAAAAGTAAAAAGTAAAAAGTAAAAAGTAAAAAGTAAAAAGTAATTTTTTTTATTCATCTCTTGAACGACTAGCATTACGCCGGGTCCTGTTTTTTAATTTTTAATTTTGACTTTTGATTTTTTAATTAACTCCTCATGCAAATCTATTCCTTTTGCCCCCGGTGGGGTCAGGCGCATATTCCGTGGAATGATTTTGCCAGCATGGTAAAGAGCAGCGGGTATGATGGAGTAGAAACGGATATCCCGGCAGACGAAAAGGAGAGGGAACTTATATTAAATGCCCTTTCCAGGCACGGATTGCAATTGATCGCTCAGCATTGGGAAACAGTGGAGCCCGATTTCAACCAGCATCTTTCGGCATATAAAGAGCGCCTGGAGATCATGGCATTGGCAAATCCTGTTCTGATCAATTCACAGACAGGTAAAGATTATTATTCTTTTGAACAAAATGCATTGCTGATCGAAGCGGCCAGTGAGCTAACTGCGGCAAGCGGTATCCCGGTTTATCACGAAACACACCGGGGAAAATTCAGTTTTGCTGCCCATATCACAAAGGAGTACCTTCAACGCATTCCGGCTCTTGTGCTCACAATGGATCTTTCACATTGGATAGCAGTGGCTGAAACACTGTTACAGGATCAAGAGGATGCAGTTGCGCTCGCAGCCAGCCGTTCCGGACATTTTCATGCGCGCGTCGGACATACACAAGGTGCACAGGTGAATGATCCGCGGGCACCTGAATGGGAAGAGTCTCTCCATGTTCATATCGATTGCTGGGATAAAATATACAAGGCAAATAAGGAAGCAGGGAAGCCATTCCTGACATTCACAGCAGAGTTTGGTCCAGCGCCTTATATGCCTCTGTTGCCGTTCACACGGCAGCCTGTTGCGAGCCAATGGGAGATCAATGAATACATGAGCGGGATGCTGAAGAGCAGGTATAAGGTTTAAGTGTTTAACAGTTTAGCAGTTTAACAGTTTAATAGTTTAATAGTTATTGCTGCTTAACTGTGTAACCCTTTATCTTATCAGATTCCGGTACCTGATTATTGAGATGGTCTCTGTCCAAAAGAATGCTATTCAGGGACAACGTTTAACTATTAAACTATTAAACTTTTAAACAACTAAACAACTAAACAACTAAACTACTAAACTCCTCCCACTGCTCATGTATGAATCAAGAATAACCGAATCTCCATCCATATACCGGCACATTGAGAAAATGAGTACGGCAGAGATCGTTCAGCATATCAATGAAGAAGATCAGAAAGTGGCTGTTGCAGTAAGAGCGGTGTTGCCGTCAGTTGAAGCGCTGATTGATGCAGCCTGGCCGAAGCTGGATTCGGGTGGACGGCTTTTTTATTTGGGAGCAGGCACAAGTGGAAGATTGGGTGTGCTGGATGCGAGTGAATGCCCGCCAACCTATGGTGTTGATGCGGATATTGTGAATGGATTGATGGCGGGTGGAGATGCTGCGCTCCGTTTTGGTATCGAAGATGCAGAGGATAGTTTCGAGAAGGGTTGGAATGATCTGCAGCACTACGCTGTTTCTGATAAGGATTTCGTGATTGGCATTGCCGCAAGCGGCACCACTCCTTATGTAGTTGGTGCCCTGCGGGAGTGCAGGAAAAATGGGATCTCCACCGGATGTATTGTTTGTAATCCCGGCTCACCTGTGGCTGAACAGGCTGATCGTCCGATAGAAGTGATCGTCGGCCCCGAATTCATTACCGGCAGTACCAGAATGAAAAGTGGTACTGCCCAAAAAATGCTGTTGAACATGATCTCGACAACGATCATGATCCGCCTGGGTCGTGTACAGGACAATCGGATGGTGCATATGCAGATCAGTAACGATAAACTGGTCGACCGCGGTACAAAGATGCTGATGGAAAAAGCCGGTATCAGCGACTACGGGGAAGCAAAAGCACTGCTGCTAAAATATGGTAGTGTTCACGCTGCTATCGAAAAAAAATAAAAAGAGTTATGTCACTATCTGAAAATATGGAGTTGCCTTCAAATAAACAGTATACAAAATATATACTGATCATTGGAGCATTCTTTTTCATATTTGGTTTTGTAAGCTGGATCAATGCTACACTGATCCCTTACCTGAAGATCGCCTGTGAACTGGAAGACTGGCAGGCATATCTTGTGCCTTCGGCTTTTTACATTGCATATACTGTAATGGCTTTTCCGACCGGACGCTTATTACAAAGAACCGGGATGGTAAAAGGTATCAGCGCCGGTCTTTATGTAATGGCATTCGGTTGTCTATTGTTTGTTCCCGCTGCAATGACGCGATCTTACCTTCTTTTCCTTGTTGGGTTGTTCATCACAGGAACCGGTCTGACGGTACTGCAAAGCGCGGTCAATCCATACATCACATTGCTTGGCCCACGCGAATCGGCTGCACGGCGTATCAGCATTATGGGCATTTGCAACAAGACTGCCGGGATCATTGCCCCGCTGATCATGGGTAGCATCATTCTTAAGAACTCTGATGCACTCATCGCTGATCTCGCTACGATGGGGGTGAATGAAAAATCGCTTCGATTGAATCAGCTGGCACAGGAGGTGATCATTCCATACAGCATTCTCGCGTCGATCTGGATCATAGTGGCCATCCTGATCCGTTTTGCCCATTTGCCCGAAATAAAACCTGAACCTGTTGCTGATGGAGCGGTGCCATCAACCTCTTCAACAAGAAACTGGCAGTTCTTCCTTGGATTTACCGCGATATTCTTTGCAGTGGGAGTGGAAGTTCTTGCCGGAGATACGATCTCGAACTATGGACAATATCACGGGCTTGGTCTTGATTTTGCAAAAAACCTTTCTTCATATACACTGGGCTGTATGATGGTGGGGTATCTCGTAGGCATTGCAGTGATCCCCCGGATAATTTCCCAGCAAAAGGCATTCTATATCTCTTCCATACTTGGTCTGATCATTAGTTTGCTGATCATATTTATCCCCGGTAAACTATCGATCGCATTTGTGGCTGCACTGGGCCTTGCCAATGCCATGCTCTGGGCCGCCATCTGGCCGCAGGCATTAAAAGGGCTTGCCGGAAAGCAATTATCAACCGGTGCCGCTGTGCTGATCATGGGTATCGCCGGAGGCGCACTGCTTCCACCTGTATTTGGCTGGCTCGCAAAAGAGATCGGTCATCAACAGGCATACTGGATCCTTATACCTTGTTATATTTTCCTGATATATTACAGCATTCTTGGAAAAAAAGATAAATAGCCATCATGTCAACAACCACTAACCATTCAGTCAGTCAACAAAAGATCGGTAACTACCGTTGGGTTGTTTGCAGCCTGCTGTTTTTCGCAACCACGATCAACTATCTCGATCGCCAGGTGATGGGATACCTGAAGCCTACACTGGAGTTGGAATTCGGCTGGACAGAAAAAGACTACAGTTATATCGTCATGGCGTTCACGGCAGCCTATGCATTTGGTTTGCTGGTATTCGGACGCATTATTGATAAGATCGGTAGTAAACTCGGTTATACGGTGTCCATTACAATATGGAGTATTGCGGCCATGCTGCATGGATTGGTCAAATCAACATTGGGTTTTGGTATTGTAAGAACGTTATTGGGTTTAGGTGAGTCGGGCAATTTTCCATCTGCCGTTAAAACCGTTGTATCATGGTTTCCGAAGAAAGAAAGAGCGCTTGCTACGGGCTTTTTTGATTCAGGTTCAAATATCGGAGCTGTTCTTGCACCCGTGCTCATTCCCTGGATCCTTGGATTCTACGGATGGCAGGCGGCTTTTATTCTTACAGGTGCCGTTGGCTTTCTATGGCTGATCGCCTGGCGTATTTTTTATGAAGTGCCGGAAAAACAAAGAAGACTGCAACAGCCGGAGCTTGAGTACATCCGGAGTGATGATCAAGACCAGGAAGAAAACGCTGAACCTGTTAAATGGGGGAAGCTGTTCGGTATGAAGCAAACATGGGCATTCATCGTTGGAAAATTCTTTACTGACCCTATCTGGTATTTCTTTATGTACTGGCTGCCATCTTATTTCGCCAGTTCATTTCAGCTTGATCTGAAGAAGCCATCACCACCATTGATCATCATATATACCGCGGCTACGGTCGGTGCAATTGGGGGAGGATATCTTTCTTCCAAACTGATCAAGAAAGGATGGCTGGTATACAAAGCAAGAAAATTCGCCCTGCTGATGTCTGCACTCGCGGTTGTGCCGATCGTTGCGACAAGGTACACTGATAATATTTGGGTGGTTGTTGGATTGTTATGTCTTGCCATCGCCGGTAATGCTGCATGGAGCGCCAACATCTTCACGATCGTTTCTGATATGATGCCGTCAAAGGCAGTAAGTTCTGTGATCGGTATCGGAGGAATGGCCGGCGCTGTGGGCGGCGTATTGTTCGAATGGGGAGTGGGTGCGGTGCTGGATGTTTACAAAAGCAATAACAATCTTTCTGCCGGCTATAATGTGTTATTCATTTTTTGCGGTCTCTCCTTCCTGTTAGCCTGGTTGATCATTCACTGGCTGACACCAAAAATGGAACGGGCTAAAATATAACAATGCTCTTTTTAATTAATCTATCACAACGTTCTCAATGCTGACATTGCATCGGGAACAATGATCCTATTCCCCAATAAATATCTCATTCATGAAACGATTTCTGACAACGGTTGCCTGCTGTGCATCGCTGAGCCTGTTTGCACAAACATCATCTATCTATAAAAAAGGATGGATCGATTTTAATAAAAATGGACGTAAGGATGTTTTCGAAGATCCGGCGCAACCTGTAGATAAACGTGTGGAAGATTTGCTTTCGCAAATGACGCTGAATGAAAAAACCTGTCAGCTCGCCACCTTATATGGTTACGGCCGTGTGCTGAAAGATGAACTTCCGACTGCCGGCTGGAAAGACAGTATCTGGAAAGACGGTATTGCCAATATTGATGAACACCTGAATAGTCTGCCTTTTAAACCGGAAGCACAATCACAGTATTCATACCCGTTCAGCAAACATGCAGATGCGATCAATACCGTGCAGAAATGGTTCATCGAGCAAACGCGCCTTGGGATCCCTGTCGATTTCACCAATGAAGGAATACATGGCCTGACGCATGACAGGGCCACTTCGCTGCCAGCTCCCATTTCGATTGGCGCCACCTGGAACAAGCAATTGGTCAGACAGGCGGGCGAGATCGTTGGCCGCGAAGGCAAAGCATTGGGTTATACAAATATTTATGCGCCGATACTTGACCCTGCTCGTGATCAGCGTTGGGGAAGAACGGTTGAATGTTACGGAGAAGATCCATTCCTCATCGCGGAACTGGGAAAGCAAATGACATTGGGTATCCAAAGCCAGGGCGTGGCCGCAACGATCAAGCATTTCGCAGTCTACAGCGTGCCCAAAGGAGGACGGGATGGCGAGGCAAGAACCGATCCGCATGTGGCACCGCGTGAAATGCACCAGCTTTACCTGTACCCGTTCAAACGTGTGATCAAAGAAGCAAAGCCGCTCGGTGTAATGAGCAGCTATAATGATTGGGATGGTGTTCCGGTGACCGGCAGTCATTATTTTCTTACACAATTACTGCGTGAACAATATGGATTCAATGGTTATGTGACATCAGACAGTCGCGCAGTTGAATACATCTGGGAGAAACACCATGTTGCGGAAGACTTTAAAGAAGCAACACGCCAGGCGGTGGAGGCAGGCCTGAATGTATGGACGAATTTTGATCCGCCTAATGCTTATATCAACAATGTCCGCGAATTGGTGAAAGAAGGTAAGATGTCTGTCAACGTTGTGGATGCAAGGGTAAGGGATGTGCTTCGTGTAAAATTCCTCGTCGGATTGTTCGATCAGCCTTACGTAGATGTTAAACAGGCTGACAAATTAGTGCATACGGCTGCGGATGAAGCTTTCTCAAAAGAGATCAACCGCCAGTCGATGGTGTTGCTTAAAAATACGAATAACCTTCTTCCGTTAAATAAAACCGGGTATAAGAACATTCTCGTTGCAGGCCCAATGGCGGATGCCACGAAATATGCGATCAGCAGATATGGCCCATCCAACAACCCGGTGACATCCGTTTTTCAGGGTATTAAAAACCTGCTCGGATCCGGCGTAAATGTTATGTATGAAGAGGGGTGTCATATTACGGGCGACAACTGGCCCGAATCTGAGATCATTTATACTCCTTTGACCAAAGCGGAACAGTCCGGAATTGATAAAGCTGTTGCCGCTGCACGTCGATCTGATATCATCATAGCCGTGTTGGGTGAAGATGAGAAAACAGTAGGAGAGGGCTTGTCGCGCACTTCACTGGATCTTCCCGGAAGGCAGCAGCAACTTCTTGAAGCCTTGTATGCAACGGGGAAACCGGTCGTGCTGGTGATGACAACCGGCCAGCCATTAACGATCAACTGGGCAAATAAATTTCTTCCGGCTATCCTGAATGCCGGGTTCCCCGGGCCATCAGCGGGAGAAGCAGTCGCGGAGACATTGTTTGGCGATTATAATCCCGGCGGTAAACTCACTATGACCTATCCAAAATCTACAGGGCAGATCGAGTTCAATTTTCCCTTCAAGCCAGGATCCCATGCTGATCAGCCGCCGAGAGGTAGAAACGGTGCTGGCTTCACCAGTGCAAATGGTTCTCTATATCCTTTCGGATTTGGATTGAGTTATACAAACTTCACCTACAGCAATCTCGTTATTACTCCGGCGAAATTCAAGTCGCAGGCGAATGTGGAGGTCAGTGTAGACATTACCAACAGCGGCAGGCGCAAAGGAGATGAAGTGGTACAGCTTTACATAAAAGATGTTCAGGGCAGTGTGATCCCTTATGAAATGCAATTGCGTGGCTTTGAAAGGATCTCTCTGCAGCCCGGGGAAAAGAAAACCGTAAAATTCCTGATCCAGCCTCAAGACCTCGAGTTACTTGATAAAAATATGAACTGGACTGTTGAGCCCGGTGTTTTTGAAGTGTGGGTGGGAAGCTCGTCGGAGGATATCAGGTTGAAAAAGGAATTCGTTGTGGAATAGTTGTAAAGTAAAAAGTCAAAAATAAAAATTACTGGCTTAAAGTGGCGTTTGCGGTAAAAGGGTAGGGTTTTTTATTTTTCGCTTTCACTACGAATACGTTTTCGTAACTGCTGCTTCCTATTGCCGGTTTAGTTTATATTTTTGTGTAAACGCATTAAGGTAATCAGCAAAAAATAAGACACGATGTATAAAATGACGCAAACCATGCGCTGGTTTGGCCCGAATGATCCGGTGAGTTTGTCAGATATCCGTCAGGCAGGATGTTCCGGCGTAGTAACTGCGCTGCATCATATTCCGAATGGTAAAGTTTGGGAGATTGACGAGATCAGGAAAAGAGTAGAAGATGTGAATTGTGCCGGATTGGAATGGAAGGTGATCGAGAGCATTCCGGTACATGAAAATATCAAAACGCAATCGGGGGATTTTCAGCAATACATCGAAAATTACAAACAGAGTATCCGTAATGTTGCCGCATGTGGGATAGAAGTGATCACTTATAATTTCATGCCGGTGCTTGATTGGACGCGTACCGACCTTGCCTATACGGTGGAAGATGGCAGCAAAGCCCTTCGTTTTGAAAAAGCTGCTTTCATCGCCTTCGACGCTTACCTGCTCAAGCGAAAAGGCGCGTTGTCTGAATACAGCGCCGAGCAATTAGCTACCGCTATGCAACGCCTCGAGGCCATGAGCGAAGATGAGAAACATACACTTGTAAGGAATATTATCGCGGGCTTACCGGGCAGCGAAGAGAGTTTTACGATCGAGCAATTCGCTGGCGTCCTGGATACGTATAAAGGAATAGATGCAGACAGGCTTCGTTCAAATCTTATTTACTTTCTTCAACAGATCGTACCGGTAGCGGAAGAATGCGGTGTTGTGCTGGCCATCCACCCGGATGATCCTCCTTACCCGATCCTGGGCCTGCCACGTGTTGTGAGCACTGCGGACGATATTAATGCATTGATCGGTGCGGTTCCTTCTGTTGCAAATGGCTTATGCTTCTGTACGGGAAGTTTTGGTGTTCGTGCGGATAATAAACTTCCGGCAATGGTCCGTCAGTTTGCCGACCGGATACATTTCATCCACCTGCGAAGCACACGCCGGAATGAAGCGGGCGACTTCTATGAAGATAACCATCTTGAAGGTGATGCCGGTATGTATGATGTCGTCAAAGCATTGCTGGAAGTGATGCAGCACCGTAAGTATTCTCTGCCTATGCGCCCGGATCATGGTCACCAGATGCTGGATGACCTGAAGAAGAAAACCAATCCTGGCTATTCCGCAATTGGCCGCCTGCGTGGTTTGGCTGAACTTCGTGGACTTGAAATGGGGATCGCTCATACTGTTTACGCGAATGAATGAACGCGAACTCCGCGAATTGTTTCTTCCGATCAGGATTCGCATTAAGATAGAAATTTTGGAAAAAGCCACCGGACTACCGGTGGCTTTTTTGTTTGGTGAAATTGGATTAGCTACATATTTGCACCACTTCAACTCCTAAAAAACTCAATTCATATACTTTGCAAAAAATCGACGGCCGGAACGGTTTACTATTGTGATATGAAATAATTAAGTAGGACCTCCCGATCATCCAACCGGAGATCAGGAGAACAACTCTCTTAAGCGTTTAGTTTTGGTGAAAGGAGGAAGTTTCCACTTCCTCCACTTAATTGACAAAGTTTTAATCAACATAAAGGATCTCATACAGTGTGTGTGGTAATACTGTATCCCGGGGGGAATTTCTATTCTCCCCTTTTTCTGTTATGCAAATTATGATGCGCGAATTTCGCGAATTACATTTCTCAGAGCTCTGCACTGCTTTTTAAGAAACAGATAAACTGCATTACGCATGGAAGCCAGAAGGTTTCAGCAAGATGTCTCCAGTTCGCGAAATTAGCGTACCGGAATTCGCGTCAGTACATCATTTTCCTGATATTCTCCACATACCCTTTACTCACTTTCAACGTCATTTCATTTTTAAGCACCAGGTACGTATCGTTGTTTTGTTTGTACACTTCTTTGATGTGGTGAATATTTACAATGAACGACCGGTGTATGCGCGTGAAGACGGCCGGGTTGAGCCGCAGTTCGAGTGTACTGATACCAAAATTACTGAGATAATTTTTTGAGGATGTATGAACGCGTGTATAGTCTTTTTCCGCTTCGAGATAGATGATATCGTGAATACTCAGGCTGATCATCTTGCTGCCACTTTCAAGCAGGATGCGCTCGTAATAGTTGTTGGCCGGGGAAGTGAAAATGGTTTCTGTGATCAGGGAACTTGCCTGCGTGGCGAGCGTACCATTCCGCATCAGCACCTTGGCGAGAGCCTGATCAAACCGTTCCTTGGTATAAGGCTTCAATAAATAGTCGACAGCATTTGAATCGAACGCTTTTAAAGCGTATTGATCAAATGCAGTAGTGAAAACAACCTGCGGGATGTGTACCACCTGGCGTATGACCTGGAAGCCGCTAAGCCCGGGCATCTGGACATCTAGAAATACCAGGTCCGGTTCAAGCCGATCGATAGAATTAACCGCTACCAATCCGTCGCTGCACTCGCCAATGATCTCCAGTTGTTCATAATCCCCGAGATACTGACGGATGAGTATGCGGGCAGCTTCCTCATCGTCTATAATTAGCACTTTTTTTACCGGCATAACAGCTTTCGGTTATTCGATAAAAATAGCCGCTAAACCGTGTTTCTCCCATGCCCGATGGATGAATGGTAAGATCGATGTCCTTAAATGACGAAAATCCGGGTGAGTTGCCTCAAACCCGGATTAAAATGCCAAAAATACCCGCGCTACTGTTTCATGATACGCTGCGTTGTTACGCCTGTATCCTCATATAACTTCAATAGATAGACACCTTTTTGAACCGATGAGATATCGAGGCTATAGACCTGCTGACCGGTATTCAATTGTTTTACCAAAACCTGTTTACCACTCATATCAAACAGCTCCGCTTTTATCACATGCCGTCCGGCACCGGAAATTACATAGACCTGATCCGTTGCTGGATTTGGTGCAACAAGCAATTCCTTTCTATCAGGCTGGTAAAGCAAATGCAATGCCTTGGAATAGGTAAATGTTCCATTCTTATCAACCTGCCTGAGGCGATAATAGTTCATACCTCTTGCGGGCGACGCGTGGATGAATTGATATTGCTTTGTTGTACTGCTATTACCTGTCGCTTTTACTTCGCCAACTGTTGTGAACTGTCTTCCATCCGTACTGTGCTCCACAAGAAATTTATCTGCATTTTCTTCGTTCGCTGTAGCCCAGTCGATATAAGATTTATCTGTTTTTATTTCTCCTTTTACATACAGCCAGGTTACCGGCAATGAACTGCTGTAGAGAAATGGTACGAATGCGGAGAAACTCCAGGGGTTCTGACGGCTCCGGATATAGAAAGTATGCGGGCCTTGCGATACGGAGTTCAATGGGATATCTACAGAAAAATTGGAGATATCTGTTCCAGCTGTAAAACTGATCTTGTTTCCATTGCCGAAACCGGGATCAGTATCGATGTAATACTCCATCTCTCCGATTGGTGGAGCCGCTGGCGGTGCTGAAGGATAAGGTACGGCTGATGTGTTATCAAACTGACCAAAGTTTGTAAGGCTCCATTTGCCGTTCTCATCTTTTGAACGAACATAGATCCTGTGAACGCCGGGTGAAAGGCCGGATACGTTAATAACTAAAGGCCTTGCAACCTGATCATTTCCGATTGGAAGCGGTAGCGATGTTGCATTTCCAAATCCCGGGTCATTATCAAAGTAATATTCCACTGCGGTAATATTGTAGGTCTGCTGCGCTGCAGGATAGGGGGGCAACACATAATTGTCGAAATAGCTCCAATTATTCGAGGACCATTTATTATCCGCATCAAGTGTTCTTACATATAACCGGTGAAAACCTGTTGGCAACCCGGTAAGATCTGCCTGGAATTGGAATGATGATATGCCTGTGGAAGCGGAGACCATAACCGTGCGACCCTTTCCGAACCCCGGATCTGTATCAACAAAGTACTCAAGCGATTTAAGGTTGGGTACAGGTTGTTGAGTTGGATACGCCGGCTGTGCTGCTGCCCGAAGTGATAGCAGCACAACCAGAATAGATAGTGTTCTTTTCATGAGGGGAGATTAATTGTTAGATCTTGTGCTGATTGTTACTGTCATCGTGGTGGCTGAGGATGGCACAGAGGCCGGTACGGTCAATTGATAGATCGTAGGGATTGCTGGAATTCCGCTTAGCCTGTATGGGTCCGCTGTTCCGTATGCGCCAGCGTCTGGCGTTACCCCGTTAATGGGTTCTCCTGCCGCTAATGCAGGTGAGGTTGCGCTTAGCTTGTAAGCCCCGTCTGTGGATCCGCCTGTTACAAAAAGACTGGCAAGACTTATATTGTTGCGGTTATTATTACCAGCTGGCAATTGGTTACCGGTATTGATATTATATTTTACCGTGCAGTTGTTGAATGTGATGCCCCAGACAGAAAAAATATTGTTACTCACATAAGCACCGCTGATAGAAGCATTCGTATTCAAGATCACATTGTTCCGGAACAATCCGTTCGTATTTGCTGTTGAACTGAGATCGCAGTATTGAGAAAGGATGTTATTAGTACATTCCAGATTTTCCAACACAATGTTAGAGAAGGACACGCCTCCAAAGTTTCGTGTGATCTTAATATTGGAAGCTTTCGATCCTGCATGAGAGCTATATCCGCTGATCGTCGCATCATTCCGGGTGAACGTAACATCATCAGTATGATAGTACAGATACAAATTTCCGCTCATGCCCGTAATGACACTGCCTGACGCAGTGGAATCAATATATATCGTTACTGTCGCCGGATACCCGTTGTATTGCAGACCGGGGTTGCTGTTATTTCCTGATAAGAAATAGCCCGGACCAATGATCACCAATCTTTTCTTTAGATCAGAACCGCTATATGAAGTGGGGGATCCTTCAACGTACAGCGTATCTCCGGGCTGCACGGCTGCACTTACACCCGCTGCCTGGACTTGCGTAAAGTCTGCATTTGCGCCTGTAATGTTGCTCACTTTCCAGATTTTTGCCTCTGCACTGCTCAAAGCCGCGATCGCAGTTACTGTTAATAATAGCCTGTGTAAATTCTTTTTCATAATAACGTTTAATTGTTAATGGAATCCCTTTTTGGGCAACGAAAATAAGCTGGTGTGTATGTTTGCCCGGCCTTCTTTCGATCAATCAATGATAGGTGAGATGAACTGCGCAATAATATTTCGTCGGATAATAGATCACTTCGTCGCATTCCTGTTGAATCATCCATTACAAAACCATCTGCATTTCAGCAATAAAAAATGGCTGTTCAGTTACCTGAAACAGCCATTCGCAACAAAGAAAGACAACCGTTTATTTCCATCCACCTCCCAAAGCGCGGTAGAGCTCTACCATCGCATTCAGGCGGCTTCGTTGTATCATAGCGAGATTTAATTCTGCCTGCAACGCATTTCCCTGTGCAGTGATCACCTCAAGGTAACTGGCCATATCGCTTTTGAAAAGCCATTGTGCATTCACCACCGCTTTTTTTAATGTATCTGTTTGCGATGAAGCGATAGCTTGTTGTTGCTTCAGTTTATCCGTTTGTACCAATGCATTTGAAACTTCTGTACTTGCCTGCAATACCGATTGCCTGAACCTGATCACCGCCTGTTCGCGCTCCAGCTTTGATACTTCAAACTGCGTTTTCAGAGCACCCTTACGGAATACCGGTTGTAAGATCGAACCGGCTGCAAGTCCAAATAAAGAACCCGGAATATTGAACCAGTTACTTGATCTGAATGATTCCAGGCCACCACCAGCAGTTAATGTCAGGGCGGGATACATATCTGCCTGTGCGATACCAACGCGTGCGTTAGCAATGACCAGCGCCAGTTCATTTGCACGGACATCAGGGCGGCGACTGACCATACTCACCGGTAATCCTGTTGACACTTTGTCCTGCAACGTCAGATCACCAAGCGAAGTCTGGCGACCCAGTTTACCGGGTAATTGCCCAGTCAGCAATTGCAGCATATTTTCCTGCAAAGCAATTTCCTGTTCAAGTTGTGGTATCAACAGAGAAGTTGCCTGTTTTTGTGATTCGGCCTGCTGCACAGCAAGAATGCTGATGTTACCCGCGTCCTTCAAAAATTTCGTAGCGATCAGAAAACTATCGTTCAGTGCAAGGTTCTTATTAGCGATCTGTATCTGTTTATCGAGCATAAGCAGATTGTAAAATCCCTGCGCAATTTGCGATACGAGTTGTGTCTGCACTGCCTTTAATGCTTCGCCTGTTTGCAGGTATTGCGTTAATGCAATTTCTTTCCTGCCTTTGATCTTGCCCCAGATATCTGCTTCCCATGAAAGAGTCAGTGCTGCACTGTAACTTTCAATATGACTCTTTCCGAGGAAACCCTGTGCGCTTAATCCGTTAAGGCTGTTATCTGATGGACGGTTATATTGTCCCGTTACACCAAGATTTACATCAGGAAGATAAAGCAGCTTGGCCTGTTTGGCCTGCAGCTGCGCTGCTTCCAGCCTTTTAACAGCGATCAGCAGATCATGATTGTACTGGATACCTTTGCTGATCAGCGATTTTAACGTTGTATCGGTAAAGAACTCAGACCAGGGTATATCTGCAATGCTGCTTGTGTCTGCAAAACTGGTTGTTGTATCAAACTGTGCAGGCAACACCAGTTCAGGTTGCTGATAACTTTTCCCTACGCGGCAGCTTAGAAGCAGCACTGCTAAAGCTGTTGCGACGTAGAAATGTTTTATGAAGTTGTTCATTCTTTGTAGGTTTTGTTTCGATGAGAAAAACCAGCCGTGTGAGCGTCCCGCCGATCAATCACTGCAATCACACGGCTGCTGTTCTTCCTTGGTTTTGTTTTTCTTAATCCGCAAAGGCAATTCCCTTCTGCGTATTTTCTGTTCCGCGTCTGATCCAGATTTTTCTGAAAAAAGAGAGAACATAATTTTTGATCGTTGTCATAGCTTTCATCACTGTTTCTTTTGTTATTAATTCCTGTCTTATGTTAATGCCGGACTTGCGTCTGTTTCTATTGCTGGTTTTTTCTTGTTCACTCTTTCATGCAATGCCTGGAAGATGATAAAGAGAACAGGGATCACAAAAAGCCCGAATATTACCCCTGTTAACATGCCGCCCAATGCACCAGTACCGATAGACCGGTTACCGAGGGCAGAACCACCGCTGGCCCAGGTAAGTGGCAACAATCCAACGATAAAGGCGAAGGATGTCATCAGGATAGGTCTCAACCGGAGTTTAGCTGCTTCGATAGCCGACTCTATGAGAGACATTCCCGCTCTTCTTCTTTGTACTGCGTACTCGATGATCAGGATCGCGTTCTTCGCAAGAAGACCAACAAGCATGATCAAACCGACCTGTACATATATATTATTGTCGATTCCTGTTAAGTTGATAAAGGCAAAAACCCCGAATATTCCTGTCGGTACTGAAAGTATCACCGCCAGTGGAAGAATATAACTTTCGTACTGTGCTGCCAGCAGGAAGTACACAAATACGAGGCTGAGCAGGAAGATCAGACTTGTTTCTGTACTTGATCCTGTTTCTTCACGTGTCATACCTGTCCATTCGTAAGAATATCCGCGTGGCAGATAATTTGCTGCTACTTCCTGTATTGCTTTAATAGCGTCACCGGAACTGTATCCTGGTTTCGGCATACCGTTGATCGTAACCGCGTTGAACAGGTTGTTGCGGTTTACCACTTCAGGCCCGTACACACGTTTTAATGTTACAATCTCATTTGCAGGAACCATTTCTCCTCTGCTGTTCTTCACGAATACACTGTTCATGGAAGATTCTTCAGTACGATTGGCAATATCTGCCTGCACGATCACCCGATAGAATTTACCAAAACGGTTGAAGTCTGAAGCGAAACTGCTACCGTAGTACACTTGCAATGTTTGCATTAGGTCACTGACAGAAACACCCAGCTGTTTGGCTTTTTCTTCATTAACGTCAAGCATATACTGTGGGTTACCAGTGTTGAACGTGGTGAATGCATACGCAATCTCCGGACGTTTCATCAATTCACCGATAAAGCCATACGAAACATTGGCCATTTTATCCAGCGGACCACCAGTTCTGTCCTGCACAATAAATTCAAACCCGCTGGTATTACCAAAGCCCTGTACAGTTGGGAAGATGAACAGGAATGCTGTTCCTTCCGAGACTGCTGCAAACTTTTGGTTGATCTCACCCATTACACCTTCAATCGTATTGTTTGCACCGCGCTTGTCTTTTGATTTCATACGAATGAATCCAACGCCGAAGGAAGAGCTGTTTGCATTCGCTACGATATTCAAACCGGCTACGTTACCACGTCTTTCCACTGCTTCAATTGTTGCAAGGATGCTGTCCAGTTTATCCATTACTTTGCCTGTACGATCGAGTGAAGATCCGGGAGGGAGATTCAACGAATACATGATAAAGCCCTGGTCTTCGGTAGGAATAAAGCCTGTTGGTGTTTTGCGGACCATGAATACCGTTGCCAGTGTTACAAGGGCAAGTCCGCTCAAGGCTACCCATTTCTTACGGAACAGGAATCGGAGACTCTTTGTATACTTACTTGTAGTAGCATCGAAGCCAGCATTAAATGCGCGGAAGAAACGTTTGCTGAATCCTTCTTTCTTTGCCTGACCAGCATGGTGCTCATCTGCGTGGATATTACGCAGGAATAGTGCAGAAAGTGCCGGGCTAAGTGTTAAGGCGTTCAATGCGGAGATCAGGATTGCCACACCGAGGGTAAATGCGAATTGTTTATAGAATACACCGGCGGGACCCTGCATGAATGCGACAGGAACGAATACTGCCGTCATCACTAATGTAATAGAGATGATTGCGCCGGAAATTTCGTTCATCGATTCAATGGTTGCCTGCCTGGCCTTCAGTTTTGTTCTTTCCATTTTTGAATGCACCGCTTCCACCACAACGATGGCGTCATCCACCACGATACCGATCGCGAGTACCAATGCGAAAAGCGTCAGCAGGTTGATCGTAAATCCAAAGACCTGCATGAAGAAGAAAGTGCCAAGTATTGCTACCGGAACAGCGATCGCCGGGATAAGCGTCGATCTGAAGTCCTGCAGGAAGATGAACACAACGATAAATACCAGAATGAATGCTTCGATCAATGTATGTAATACCTGGCTGATCGATGCATCAAGGAATTCTTTCGCATTATACATGTTAAAGTATTCCACGCCGGTAGGGAAGGACAATGCTGATTTCTTCAACACCGCATCTACTTCAGTAAGGATATCATTTGCGTTCGAACCAGCAGTCTGGAAGATCGCGATACCGATACCCGGATGTCCGGCGATCTTTGTATTTGCGCTATAGGAAAATGAGCCAAATTCAACGCGTGCCACATCCTTCAGGCGAACCACGCCACCATCCGGTGATGTCTGGAGAATGATGTTCTCATACTCGTCGTTCTTTGATAATTTGCCTTTGTATTTTAATACGTATTCAAATGCGGCAGTACTGCTTTGACCAAAACGGCCTGGTGCTGCTTCGATATTTTGTTCCTGGATTGATTTCAATACATCCTGTACTGACAGGTTGTATGCATTCAACCGATCGGGTTTTAACCAAATGCGCATTGAATAATCTCTTGCACCAAATACCTGAGCCTGTCCAACACCATTCACCCGTTGTATCTCCGGAATGATATTGATCTTCGCATAGTTCTGCAGAAAGGTTTCATCATAGGCCGTATCTACACTGTAGATAAGCGGAACCATGATCATACTGTTCTGTTGCTTTTGTGTGGAGATACCTGCCTGTACTACTTCCTGTGGTACCTGGCTGGTTGCTTTTGATACCCTGTTCTGCACGTTCACCGCTGCAAGGTCAGGGTTTGTACCCAGTTTGAAATAAACATTGATAGCGAGTGTGCCATCATTACTGGAGGTAGAAGTCATGTAGGTCATGTCTTCCACACCATTGATCGCTTCCTCAATAGGCGTCGCAACTGCTCTTGCAACTACCTCAGCGTTTGCCCCGGGATAGGTGGCCGTTACCTGCACGGTTGGCGGCGCAATGTCCGGGAACAACGTAACCGGAAGCGTGAACAATGATAGAATACCTAACAGCGCTAGCAGTATCGACACAACGGTCGATAGAACGGGCCGTTCTATAAATTTTTTAAACATCAGTAAGAGTTAACGAATGAAAAATGAAATAAGAGAAGAAGTAAGAATTCAAAAGTAAAAAGTAAAAATCCAAAACATTGTTGATCTCTTCCGGTCTTGTGGTAATCCTTTCTGCAGGTTGTAGTTTTGAATTTTTACTTTTTACTTTTGAATTTATAACGGTCTTGATTTAATGATGCTATCTAATGAAATAGGTTGCGGTTGAATAACTGCTCCGTCTCTCAATCTGTCGAATCCGGAGAATACGATCTGCTGGTTTGGTTTGAGACCGGTTTCAACGAGATAGTAGTTGGTTGTTTTACCGGAGATCTGAAGCGGCACACTTATTACTTTATTGCTGTCGCTTACAGCGAATACGAACACTTTATCCTGGAGTTCGAAGGTGCTTTCCTGGGGGATTGCGAGCGCTGTATTCATTGCATGCGGCACACGGATACGGCCGGTGTTTCCAGAGCGGATCAAACCATCCTTATTTTCAAATATCGCGCGGAAGCTGATCGTTCCGCTATTGTTATTGAACTGACCGGTTACGGTTTCAACTTTTCCTTTGAATGGATAAATTGATTCGTCTGCCATTACCAGTTCAACAGCAGGAAACTGTTTGATCTTTTCTTCCACTGTTCTGCCAGCGAATTCCTTTGTGAATGTCAGGAAATCTTTTTCTGTGAAAGAGAAGTAAGCGTATACGTCGCGTACAGATGAAACAACTGTTAATGGATTCGGTGTGGCAAGCCCAACGAGACTTCCTGTGCGGAAAGGAATTCTTCCGACATAACCTTCAACCGGTGCATGAATGGTAGTATAACCGAGATTGATAACGGCACTTTGAACGACTGCTTCGGCTTGTGCCACCTGTGCTGCTGCTGCATCGTATACTGCTTTCGCTGTTTTCAGTTGTACATCTGAAACGATATTGTTTTGCACGAGCGGCGTCAGTTTTGATACATTGATCTCGGCATTCAGCAGGTTTGCTTTTGCACTTGCAAGACTTGCGCGTGCTGTATTCAATTGTTCCTGGTAAGGACGTGTATTGATCTGAAAGAGAGCCTGCCCTTTTTTAACATAAGCGCCCTCGTCAACGAGGATCTTATCCAGGTATCCATCTACCTGTGGGCGGATTTCGATGTCCTGGCTTCCTTCAAGCGAGGCATTGAACTCCTGGTAAGTAGTAGCGGGTGCTTGTTGCAGCGATACTACTGGTAATGCAGGGGCTTGCTGTTGCCCTACTGGTGCGCCAGCAGATGAATTGCAGGCGTATAAAGCAGTTGCGACAATAAGGCCCCAGATGAAAATGATCAGATTCCGCGTCACAAGTGGCGCAGGTTTGCGGGTTTGGTTGTTGACTGTTTGTTGCATAACACTGTTATTAAGGAAAGCGGGGTCACTTTCCAGTTACTGAATAATTGACTAAAAAAGTTTGGATCTGCACCCGAGTGTGGGCGGTTGCAGGTTGGCTGACAATCAGTTATAACGTCACTATATTTCCTAACATCGTTAACCTTCAGGGCAAAAAAAGGGTTATCCCTTCAGGTTTTTAATAAATCCATCGATAGCGTCGTCAAGTACCATTTTATTTAATTCGTCCGCGACTTCGGCAGTATTTGCGGTCATTTTTATTGAGATTAATCCGTGCATAACAGACCAGAAGGTGTGATATTTCAAGCAGCCATTGATCTGTTTATTTTTATTGCTTTCAAGCAATCTGGCGATAGGCTCCATCACTAGGTCTCGGAATGTGATGGTCTCGGGCAAACACTTATCTGTTTCACAGCAGGCAATGCCAAGGCCGAACATCAATTGATAATATTCTTTATTCTTGAATGCGAAATTCCAATATGCATCAGCCATTGCTTTCAGTTGTTCGCCGGGTTCTTCAGTAGTCTTCTTCGCCTCTTCCATTTTACTTGCGAGTAAATTGAAACCCAGCTTACCGAATTCCAGCAGGATCGCTTCCTTATTGGCGAAATGATCATAGATAACGGGAACGCTATATTCGATCGCGTCGGCGATCTTTCGGATAGACAGCGATTGCCACCCTTCTTCCCGAACGATGTTCCAGGCAGTTTCCAGTATACTGGATCTTACCTCGTCTTTTTGCCTTAAACGTCTTTCTGCGATTCCCATATCTCTTGTGTTTTACCTAACACCGTTAGCAAAGTTAATGTTGTTTCGAAGTTTGAAACAAATTTTTTTTGAAAAATGGGGTGTTAAAAGTTTGTTTACGTGTTTAAGGTATTGGGAGCGAATATAATGCCTGTTTTTATTTTTTGGAATTTGGGGTTGCCGGGCGCGGCAAGAGCGCTGTTTTTTCCGACGGGGCTCGGAGGGGCCCTTACTTTTTGCCGGGCGGGCAAGGCGCTTTTTTTCCGAGGGGGGTCGGAGACTCTGTTTACTTTTTTTGCCTTGATGCAAAAAAAGTAACAAAAAAAGATCAAGGCTGAGGAAAAAATGGCTAAAAATGGGAGGGTGTCACCTGCACAAAAAAAAACTCGCCCGCGGAGTGCTTCACTTCGATTGGCGTGCTGGCTCAGACAGTTTTTTTGTGCCTTCGCTTGCCTTCGGCGCTCAGACGGTGCCAGCCTCCCATTTTCTTAACGCCATTTTTTCCAAGGCCGGGCGGACTGAGATAGGCAGAATCGTTTGCGAGGATGATTCGTTTAAGTT
>JBEVKW010000047.1:0-3229 GCA_040509495.1 Chitinophagaceae bacterium
GTTCTTCGGTTTCAAGGAGATTAAGTTGCTGGCTGATGAATGACCAATCCTGGAACTGACGCAGGATCAGTTCCCGCGGCCGGCAAGCATATTTTTCCGGCTGCGGATCTTCCTTTACGATAGAGTAGATCGTTTGAAGAAGGTGGTAGTGCTCTTGCATATTTTAAAAATATCGGAAAAAAAGATTCCGCGATCATTTACTTATCAACATTTTTTTTAACCCATAAGCCGCGTGAGCGATACCTTTTCCAGTTCATTTGAATGGGTAAAATCCACCACATTCTCATAACAGTTGCGCCATTAATACCTCATCTATATACTCGTTTTCCAGCTTCCTGTACGTATACTGCCTTAACAGGCCTTCCTTTTCGAATCCAGCCTTTTCATAAAGCCGGATCGCTTTTCCGTTTGTTGCAGCAACGCTCAGTTCCAGCCGCCTGAATTTATCCACCCTCGCTTTGTCAACAATTTCTCTGAGCAGCAACTGTCCGTAAGCTTTTCCCGCATGATCCGGATGAATAGCCAGCCCTCCTATATACAGGATATGCGATGTACGGAACTTGTTTGGGATCAATTTCACCATTCCTGCATCATGAATGCCATCCGAAAAAATGTATTTAATATCCTGAAGAAGCAATTCATCGTAGACAGGCGCAAAGGCTTCGATACTCATCGGATCGTACAGCAACCACGGGTTGATCGCAGGATGCATATACAAGTCAAAAACGAATTCCAGGTCTGCCGGTAATGCTTTGCGTAACATACGACGATGCGGTGTTGAGTTATCCTTCTATCTGCTGACATACGTCTTCACACAATGAAATTGCTAAAGAAAAGTGAATACGCAAAATCGGTTGTGTATTCCTTTTCTAAAACGTATCAATAAGAAAACATCGATTATGAAAAGTATAATGAAGACGTTTGCGGCAATGTTTGCCATTCTATTTGTTACCCAAGCAACGATCGCCCAGCAGGGCCAGCCAGGATATTCCCTCAACCCATTTCCTAAAACGATTACGGTAAATGGCAGTGCAGAACTGGAGATCATTCCTGATGAGATCTATGTCCAGATCAGGTTGATGGAATACCAGAAAAAAGGTGATCCTAAAAAAGACCTTGAAAAGATCAAAGCTGATTTTCTTGCAGCCTGCAAAGCAGTTGGACTCTCAGATTCGTTGATCAGCATTGCATCCTATGCCGGTAACAACAATTACTATGAAGTAAAGAAAAAGAAAGCTCCAGATATGCTGGCAGAGATCACTTACCAGGTCAGGTTTTCCGGCAGCAAACAGATGGATCAGCTTGTTGAGAAACTGGACGATGAAGCGACAAAAAGTTTCCGCATCGTATCTACCAGTCACAGCCGGATCGCTGACATAAAAAAACAATTAAAAATAAAAGCCATCCAGGCAGCCCGTGAAAAAGGAGTTTATCTCACGGAAGCGATCGGAGAAAAACTCGGAGAAGCCGTTACGATCAATGAGCCTGCAGAATGGAGCCAACCGTTATATGCTAATGTCAGCTACGCCAAAATGGATAACATAGGAGGAGAAAATGGTGGCGAGGCGATCGACTTTAAAAAGCTCAAGTTCAAGTTCGACGTATCAGTGGTATTTGCCATCCGATAATATTCCGGAGAAATCTGCCGGGTTACTGTGACGGTTACAAAAGGGCTGCCTTCGGGCGGCCCTTTACTATTCGGAATGCTGCGTTGCAACTCAAGAGCTCAGCCCCTATACTCTTCCACCAGTCACCAGTGTTGAACTGCCCGGGTTTGCAGGCTCCGGATACCAGCTATCCAACTATGAAGCCTTCGACTTACATTTGCTATCCAGTAAGGGTTTGAAATCAAAACACTACCCGCCGTTTATATGAAAATCTGTGGATTCTCTTTTGTACGTAATGGCGTAAAGCTTGAATATCCATTCCTGGAAGCAATCAGATCTATTTTACCGCTGTGTGACGAAGTGATCGTTGCCGTTGGTCAGTCAACCGACGATACGCTGGAACAGATCAAAAGCCTCGGCCCCAAGATCACGATCATCGAAACCATCTGGGAACAGGGTCTTCAACAGGGCAGAGTACTCGCTGTTGAAACCGACAAAGCCTTCCAGGCTATTCCGGCTAAATATGACTGGTGTATTTATATCCAGGGTGATGAGGTGATACATGAGAAATACCATCCGGTGATACGCGAATCAATGCAACAATATCTGGATGATAAAAAAGTAGAAGGATTTCTGTTTCATTACACACACTTCTTTGGATCGTATGCATATGTCGGGGTCAATTCCCGATGGTATCGCCGGGAGATCAGGATCGTGCGTAACAATAAGGAGATCTTCTCGTACCGGGATGCACAGGGCTTTCGCAAAAAACCGAATGACAAACTCCGCGTCAAACTCATCGACGCATATATTTATCACTATGGCTGGGTCCGCAAACCGGAGGCCATGCTTGAAAAGGAAAAACAAAAGGTCACCCTGTACGACGGTGAAGCCGCCGTCATTTCCGGTCATACAGAACTTCCGAATGAATATACTTATGAGAAAGATACGCAGCCGGTGAAACTGTTTACCGGTACGCATCCTGCCGTTATGCGGGAGAGAGTAAGCGGTCAAAGCTGGACCTTTCATCCAGATCCCAATTTGAAATATTCATCCATGAAAGACCGGTTCAAAAGAGTGGTGGGAAAATGGACGGGGTGGTTTCCGGG
The DNA here is from genome assembly GCA_040509495.1 of Chitinophagaceae bacterium. Taxonomy (GTDB): domain Bacteria; phylum Bacteroidota; class Bacteroidia; order Chitinophagales; family Chitinophagaceae; genus Terrimonas_A. The sequence goes on from JBEVKW010000047.1 coordinate 2,717, forward strand.
GGAGTATAAGAACTATAAAATCATCTGAGCCTGGGATCGGCGGGATCTTTTTTCAAGGGGCTCGGAGTCTCCGTTTACTTTTTTTGCCTTGATGCAAAAGATCAAGGCTATGCGCTAATGGCGCCACCTTTTTGCCGGCGGGCAAGGCGCTTTTTTTTCCGAGGAGGATCGGAGACTCTGTTTACGTTTTTGCCGGGCGGGCAAGGCGCTTTTTTTCCGAGGGGGCTCGGAGACTCCGTTTACTTTTTTTGCCTTGATGCAAAAAAAGTAACAAAAAAAGATCAAGGCTACGCGCACATGGCTAAAAATGGGAGGGTGTCACCTGCACAAAAAAAAACTCGCCCGCCGAGTGTTTTGGTTTGACTGGCGTGCTGGCTCAAACAGTTTTTTTGTGCCTTCGCTTGCCTTCGGCGCTCAGACGGTGCCAGCCTCCCATTTTCTTAACGCCATTTTTTCCAAGGCCGGGCGGACTGAGAGAGGTAGAATCGTTTGCGAGGATGATTCGTTTAAGTT